>JAURDG010000108.1 GCA_030828025.1 Flavobacteriaceae bacterium
AAAAAGCCAAATTGTGCTTTTGCTTCTTCTTCAGAAAAGCCAAGCAGCGAAAGCATTTTTTCTTGAGTTGGTCTGTTGTGAATTCGAATAGAACCACCACCAATTTCATTGCCGTTGAGTACCAAGTCATACGCTTGTGCCACTACCGAAGTAGGGTCACTTTCCAGCAGGTCTAAGTGTTCGGGTTTTGGTGCCGTAAACGGGTGATGCATGGCGTGTAAGTCGCCTGTTTCTTCATCTTTTTCAAAAAGCGGAAAATCAACCACCCAAAGTGGCGCAAATTCATTCGGATTTCGAAGTCCTAATTCTTCGGCAAGTGCCATGCGTAGTGCGCTAAGTTGCGTTCTGGTTTGGTTCGCATTTCCTGCCATGACCAGTAGTAAATCACCAGCTTTGCCACCACAAGCAGCTGCCCATTGCCCAAGCGTATCAGCATCAAAAAACTTATCTACAGAAGACTTGTACGTTCCGTCCTCGTTGCATTTGACCCAAACCAATCCGTTGGCACCAATCTGTGGGCGTTTTACCCAGTCGATCCACGCATCGATTTGTTTTCTAGACCAGTCAGCGGCACCCGAAACGGCAATGCCCACCACCAATTCTGACGCATCAAACACCTGAAATCCTTTGTTTTGCGCCAGTTCATTTAATTCGCAAAAGGTCATCCCAAAACGAATATCGGGCTTGTCGTTGCCGTAATTTTTCATCGCATCTTCATACGAAATAACAGGAAAAGGCTTTGGTGCTATGCCGTGAATTTCGCGAAGCAAGTGTGACAATAACTCCTCAAAACACGCCATAATATCTTGTTGATGAACAAAAGATAATTCGCAGTCTATTTGGGTGAATTCGGGTTGGCGGTCGGCACGCAGGTCCTCGTCTCTAAAGCATTTTACCAGTTGAAAATATTTATCCAGACCGCCCACCATAAGCAATTGCTTAAAGGTTTGTGGCGATTGAGGAAGGGCATAAAATTGCCCTTGGTTCATACGTGAAGGCACGACAAAATCACGTGCACCTTCTGGCGTAGATTTAATGAGGTATGGCGTTTCTACTTCTACAAATTCATGTTGTGCCAAAAAGTTGCGTGCCAAAAGTGCCACTTTAGAACGGAACAACAAACTTTGCTGTACGGGTTTTCTACGAATATCCAAATAGCGGTATTTCATCCGTACATCTTCGCCGCCATCGGTATTGTCTTCAATGGTAAATGGCGGTGTTTGTGCTGTATTTAATACTTGAATATCGTTGACCAAAACCTCAATTTCACCCGTACGCATATTGGGGTTTTTTGCCTCACGCTCCAAAACAGTTCCCGAAATTTGAATGACCGCTTCTCTTCCTAAGCTACGTGCTACCTCTAGAAGGTCAGTCGGTGTGCGTTCTTCGTCCAAAACGAGCTGCGTGATGCCATAGCGGTCACGTAGATCTATCCACAGTACAAAGCCTTTGTCGCGGGTTTTGGCGACCCACCCTGCCAGTTGAACCTCGGTACCAATATGCGCTGCCGAAAGTGCGCCACAATGATGACTTCTGTACATGTCAAAATTTTTCTCAAAAATAGGGACTTCTTCACGACTTGTCGCCAAATTATGTGTCTGATTATTTACACTTACCCCCTATGTTTTTGCACCTAATGTTAAATTAATGTTAAGTGAATGTAAATTTTTTGTATATTTGACATATCAATTTGTCTAACACATTAAAAGATAGGGATTATGAAGACACTATTTATCACACTTTCGCTACTGACAAGCACACTGATTTTTGCTCAAAAAAAAGAAGTGGTCAAATCTGATAATGCCCTAAAAATCACGACATTTCACCAAAATGGAACCGTTGAACAACAAGGACATCAGCTTGCTGGAAAAAATCACGGCGTATGGCGTTCTTTTGATGCCGAAGGCAATGCAGTCGCTCTTGGTGAGTACGCACAAGGTAAAAAAGTTGGGAAGTGGCTCTTCTGGATTGACGGTCAAATCGTTGAAGTGAACTACCGCGAAAATCGCATCCAAAACGTTTCCTACTGGGAATCGCAAGCACAAGCTACTGCTGTAACAAACTTTTAAAATCCGCTTTTTTTGAATCGAATGGCTGCTCGTTTGCTTAAATAAAAGGAAACGGGCACCACGATTAATGTCAAAAAAGTAGCAAAACTAAGTCCAAAAATCACTGTCCACGCCAAAGGTCCCCAGAAAATCACATTTTCTCCACCAAAATAGAGTTGCGGATCGCCCGTAGCAAAAAGACTAAAGAAATTAATATTGAGTCCAATCGCCAACGGGATAAGACCTAAGACGGTAGTAATCGCCGTAAGCAATACTGGACGAAGTCGAGCTTTTCCACCAGCCACAATAGCTGCAAAAATATCTGCTTTGGGCAGCAATTTTTCGTTCGTAAGCGCAAGTGCATCCCTTTTTCTATCCAGCAACAACTGCGTATAATCCAGTAGCACAACGCTATTGTTCACGACAATTCCAGCAAGTGAAATAATGCCCATCATGGTCATAATAATCACAAAGGTCATATCAAAAAACACCAACCCCAACATTACGCCTGTGAAGCTCATAAAGATTGAAAACAAAATGATGAGTGGCTTGCTTACCGAATTAAACTGGAATACAAGCAACAACATGATGAGCAAAATGGCAAAGCCCAGTGCCTTAGATAAAAACTGCATGTTTTTCTCTTGCTCGGCAATCTCGCCTGTAAATCTGTAACTGATGTTTTGGGGCATGTCAAAACCTTTCATTTGGGTTTGAATTTGCCCAACAATTTCATTGGCATTATAACCAGGCAATATGGCGGAGTACACGGTAACAACACGCCTTAGATTTTTGTGTTTGATGGCACTATAGCCTGCCACATTTTTTGCTTCAACAACAGTAGATATGGGTATATTTTTAATTTGACCTGAAGCCATATCACGAAAGCTAATGTTCTGATTAAACAAGGCGGATGGATTGTACCGATCTGCTTGTTGGAAGCGGACATTTATATCGTAGTCTTCCCCGTCTTTTTTATACACGCCCGCTTTTTCACCAAAAAGTGCACGCCTTAACTGAAATCCAATTTGACCAGCACTAACGCCCAAACTTCCTGCTTTTCGTCGGTCAACGGTGACTTGCATACTCGGTTTATTGCGGTTAACATCGACCTTCAATTCTTCGATTCCCGGAATATTTTCTTTAATTACAAAGCTGCGTACATCATTGGCAACACGAATGAGCTCGTCGTAATTTTCGCCAGTTAATTCGATATTTACAGGATAGCCAACAGGCGGGCCATTGGCGTCTTTTTCCACAGAAATACTAACCCCAGAAAAGCGCCCTTTAAAGGCTTCTTGAATTTCGCTGCGCAAGACTTCACTCGAAAAACCTTTTCGGTATTTGTATTCGCGCATGGTAGCGGTAATTTTTCCACGATGCGGCATTTCGGCTTTGGAACCGCTGTCTGTTTGTGGATTTCCCGCACCCGCACCTACTTGAGACACCAAAGACTCAACCAAAAAGTTATACGCCCCGTCCATATACTTGGGGTTGTTTACGGTTTCAATCATGACCTGCTCAATGGCTTTGGTCATTTGATTTGTTTTATCGATATCTGTGCCTTCAGGATATTCGATATAAACAATAATCTGACTCGGTTCATTATCTGGGAAAAACTCCACTTTTGGGCTAGCGATACCTACCAAAACAAAAGATAAAAACAACAGTCCAATGGTGCCAAACACCACAGCATAAGCACGCCAACCTTGCATGACATACTGCAAAAGCTTTTCATAACCACGCTCTAATCGGTCGAGGAAGAATCGCTGAAATTTGTTCGCCAAACCTTTGATGAAATAGCGGTATAGCCAGAACAGCGCAAGTAACGTAAGTAACAAGCTGCCAAAGCCTCGAGTACTGGAAGAAATAACCATAAAAAACACGCCAGCGCCACCCAAAACGACACTTAGCCGGACAAGCCCTTTTAGGCTCAAGTTTTTTTCTTCAACATCCATAAACTTGGATACCAACATCGAATTGAACAACAGCGCAACAAACAGCGAAGAACCCAACACTATGGAAAGGGTAATAGGAAAATAAATCATAAACTGCCCCATAATGCCTGGCCAAAGCCCAAGCGGAATAAAGGCAGCAACAGTCGTTGCCGTTGAAATAATAATGGGGTAGGCGATTTCGCTAACCCCTTTTTTGGCAGCTTCAATACGTGAAAGCCCCTCTTTTTCAATAAGGCGATAGACATTTTCCACCACTACGATTCCATTGTCAACCAACATCCCAAGCCCCATGACCAAGGCAAAAAGCACCATCGTATTCATGGTGTAGCCCAAGGTTTGAAGAATGACAAACGAGATAAACATAGACATGGGAATTGCAAAGCCCACAAAAAGGGCATTTCTAAAGCCCAAGAAAAAAGTCAACACAGTAACCACAAGGATTACACCGAACAGAATGTTGTTCACCAGGTCATTAACTTGATTTAGCGTTAACGATGACATATCGTTGGAAATGGTTACCGAAATGTCATCTGGAAAATCTGTTGCTTGCGCCTCTAGCACCAATGCGCGGATTTGCGTGGCAGCTTCGATAAGGTTTTTGCCGCCTCGTTTTTTGACATCCAACATGACCGTTGCCACACCAAAATCTCGGGCATAGCTTGTAGCCTCTTGTTCTTTAAATGATATGGTGGCAATATCGCCTAGCATTATTGCTCCTTTTTCGTTGCTTACCACAAAACGCTCAAGTTCTTTTGGGGTAGCAATTTCGCCCACTAGGCGGATGCTTCGGCGTTGTCCGCCGCCGCGCATACTTCCTGCCGAAACCGTAGTGTTTTCGTTGGCAACAGTTTGAATGATGTCGTTAAAACTGATTTGGGATGCCATCATCTTGCGTGTGTCAACGGCTATCTCCACTTCTTTTTCTTGTGCTCCACGAATATCCACGACTTTGATTTGTTCCAACTGCTCGATGCGGTCTTGAAGGATTTCGGCATATTCTTTTAGCCGATCGATGGGGTAATCGCCTTGAATACTCACATTGAGTATGGGCATTTCTTCGGAAAAATTTAGGTTAAATACCGAAGGCTCTAATTTGGCATT
>JAURDG010000119.1 GCA_030828025.1 Flavobacteriaceae bacterium
GTAAAACGACTACAGCCGAGTTTAGGCTCCCCACGGAATCTGAATGGGAATATGCTGCTCGAGGCGGGCTCGAATCTGCCATATATCCTTGGGGCGGCCCCTATTTGACCGATGATCGTGGTTGCTTTATGGCAAACTTTAAACCCAAGCGTGGAAATTATACCGCAGATGGTTATCTGTATCCTGTGGAAACAGACAGTTTTGAACCCAATGATTATGGGCTGTATAACATGGCTGGAAATGTAGCAGAATGGACTTCATCATCCTACAACAAAAACTCGTATGAGTTTGGTGCAACATTTAATGCTGATTATGATATGTCGGTAGATCATCAGAAGGTTGTTCGTGGTGGATCTTGGAAAGACGTAAAACACTATTTAAAAGTAGCTACTCGTGATTATGAGCTAGATTCTATAGCTACAAGTTATATTGGCTTTAGGCTAGTTAAATCAAGTATGCAAAGCAAAGAAACGTTCAATTAATTAAAGCAAAAACAAGAAAAATGAAAAAATTTCCAATACCAGAAAATATTCTAGAACTTTTATTTGGGGCAGGAGCATCCGTTGTTATTATAGGTGCATTACTTAAAATTACGCACAATGATTTTATCTTTTCGGGCAACACTTGGTTAACCGCAGGATTAGTCACAGAAGCAGTTATTTTCTTAATTGCTGGGATACGAGGATATTTTGCCACTAGCCAAAATGAAACTACTGAATCAGGTGCCGTAACAGATCTTTCTGGAATTTCTAAAGAAGCAAAAGCACTTAAAGCCGCTTATCAAAATGCGACGAGTCAACTAGAAACTTTAGGGGCTAACCTTTCTTCTGCAGCTAGCGCTACAGGTTCATTAGAAGTGCCCACAGATTTTGCGACAAACATGTCTGAGTTAAATGCAAATGTTTCCCATACTAGTCAAGCCTTACAGCAACTATCATCAGCCTATGCGGCCACTAAAGATGCTGTAGCTACTGAGCCTAAAGCACACGGGCAAGTGGTTGAAAATATGGATGCTTTGCAGGCTGAATTGGCAACACTAAAACAAACAATTGCGCACCTCAACGCAAAATACGCTGATATTTTAGGAGCAATGAAAAACTAATTATGGCTGCAGGAAAACAAGATACTCGGCAAAAAATGATCAATATGATGTACTTGGTCTTCATCGCCATGTTGGCGTTGAATATCAGTAAGGAAGTATTGGCCACCTTGGGCCTGATTAACGATAATATTGATCAAGCGACACAAGACTTAATTGTAGATAGCGAGGATAAATACGATAAGTTTTCTGTAAATGAACAAAATGCATACTATAAAGTTGCTGCTGCACGTACACCCAAAATCAAATTGGTGGCCGATGAGTATTACAACTATATCGAAGGGCTTAAATCAACCCTAATCAATAGCGATGAACATGGCTATATGATAGAAAGGACAAATGCTAAGACCAAAGAAAAAGATTCGATTATGGATTACCAGATAATGGACAAATCCTACACGTTAGACTCCTTGTTTTTTGCAGGGAATCAATACGCTAATGAAGGTCACGCGTTTATTGAACATTACACATCTTTTCGCCAAAAAATGCTGCAACAATTGGATAGCCTTATTTTGGATGATGCCAAACGAGTGGAAGATAACCCAGATTTATCTTCTTCTGGGTTCAATTTTAATGCTATTGAAACTTTGTTGTCAGAGCGCTTTGCCTATTCAGATAGTGTGTTAAATCGTGATGGTAAGTCTTTGCCTTATTTGGATTATCACTTCAAAGGCTTTCCTTTGATTGCCTCACTTTCCAAGTTCACCAAGATTCAATCGGATATTCGTTATGTTGAAAATAAAGTACTTGAAAATCTTTTAAGTACCATTGGTGAAAATGAAGTGGGCTTAAACACATACCAAACTCTACTTGAAACCACTAAGCCTTCCTATTTTACAGGACAGGTAGTTGATGCAGCAGTTGTGATGGGAAAAAAAGACGCTGATTTTAGACCCGATGATGAAGAGCTTTTTATCAATAACCGAAGATTGGCCAAAGGGCGTGACTATGTGGTTGAGCGTGGCGTAGTTAAATTAAATTACACACCCAATACTGCTGGAACATTAAACCTTACGGGTAAGTTGTTTTTTAATCGTGATGGCCAAGAACAGACCGTAGATGTAGCCCAACAAATTTCAGTGGTAAACCCGCCAAAAGATGCCATTATCTCTGCCGATCGCATGCGTAAACTTTATGTTGGCCTGCCAAATGACTTGTCTATTTCAATACCTAGCGTGGCACAAAACACCTTGAGCGTAACCACAGATCCTAGTCATGGTAGTATCCGTCGCGATGGAGCCAAATGGCTTGCAGTTCCAAATAAATCCAGAATTGGTCAAACGATGGAAATTAGGGTGTCAGGTGTGATTAATGGTAAAGTTGAATCAATGCGCCCTCAAACCTTTAAGGTTAAAAATCTTCCTCCTGCATTTGGGTCAATCATCGTGAACAACTTGAAAAAAACAGGTGGGGAATTTCCTGCAGGTGCGATCAAGAGAGGAATTGTTACCGCTGATTATGGTGACGATTTTGATTATGATGTTGAGGTGAAAGTAACACAGTTTCAGGTTAAAATTGGCTCATCTCCTTCCAGAACGATCATGTCCAATCGATTAAGTGATATTGGTTCAAGTATCGATGCAGCTAGAAGTGGAACAGAGATTAAAATATTTGATATCAAAGCAGAAATTTCATCACTTGGAACACCATTGAGTGTTCCGCGCGTCTCAGACTTTTATTTAACCGTACGATAATGAAAAGCATCTATTTTATATTTACAACATTCGTTTTTGTTTCACAGAGCATTTGTGCTCAAGTTAATTTGCTTAATGCCAATGACCCGAGTGAAATAGGTGTCTTGTCTGAAAAACAAAAAAAGGAATTAAGTGAAAAAAAATTTTTAGAATTTCCCTTTGTTGATGAAAAAGACATCATGTGGAGTAAGATTGTCTATGAAGAAATCGACCTTTCGGAAAAATTTAATCACCCCTTATTTTTTCCCGATGATAAGCTTTACAAAAACGAGCGTAAATCAATGTGGTTTGCGATTAGGCAAGCCATTTTAGATAACAAAATTGAAAAGATTTATGCTGGTGAAAACCCCAACTTTAGTGATCTAATTACCTATGATCGAGCCTTGGAAATCATACAGAACAAAAAGTGGGACTTGCTCATTTCTTCACAAGATATAAGTTCATATATTATTAAAGGTGTTTGGTATGTTGACAAACGATATGGGCAGTTAAATTATCGCTTATTGGGTATTCAGCCAGTTAGCAATATTGACATTGGTGTGGAGGTGGATGCTTTAGAAAATGGCACTGAAAGTCAAAATAAGGATGCCAAAACACCACTTTTTTGGCTTTGGTATAAAGATTTGCGACCTATATTGCACAATCAGCTTGTTTTTGACGATAAAAACAATGCAAAGCGTATTTCATTTGACCAATTACTTATTACAAGAAGATTTACGTCTAGGATTATTGGTGTTGACAATGTGTTTAACGATCGTGCTATCAATCGTTACGTCGTAGATGATCCGTTTATGCAGCTTATTGAGTCCGAACGCCTCAAAACGGTAATTCGCGATTTTGAACAAGACCTTTGGGCAAACTAATAAATCTAAACCCACGGTGAGTGGGTTTTTTTATGCATGTAGATGTACTTATTGTCGGCTTTGGACTAGCAGGATGGGCGACAACAGCATCCTTAGAAAAAGCCAACAAATCCTTTCTTGTTTTTGAAGCACCACAATCGACGGCCAGTTCTCGAGCGGCGACAGGCATTTATAATCCGACTGTACTAAAACGGTTTAGGGCAATAGACCAGGCAAAAACCTTAATGCAACACTCCATTGCAGCCTATAAGCAGTCCGATGGAATTCTATTTAATCATTCCACCAATATTTTGCGCATATTGGCGTCCACAGCAGAACAAAATGACTGGGCAGTTGCCGCAGATAGACCTGAATTGGCGTTATTTTTAGCCCCAAACATAACACACATGTATAACAAGCACGTTCGTGCACCTTATGGTGTTGGAAGGGTGCTTCATACTGGCTGGATTGATATTCCTGCCATGTTGGATGCTGCTCAGGCAAACTTAATGGAAACAGAGCGCCTACGACAAGCTTGTTTTGATTACGCTTCGCTACAGTTTACGCCTACAGGTGTGGCGTATAAAGGGATAACATCCGACTATGTCATTTTTACAGAGGGTATTGGCATGAATGCTAACTCTTGGTTTTCTTCATTACCATTACTACCAAACAAAGGGGAATGGCTGATTGTTTCTTGTCCAGGACTGGAGGAAAAACGCATCCTTAAAGGCAGCGTTTTTATTGTTCCACTTGGTGGCGACACTTATCGTATTGGTGCAACATACAGTAAGGATTTCTCATCCGTTGACCCTACGGATAGTGCTCGTGATTGGCTGGAGAAACAGTTTCGTAAATATGTCAAGCTTCCCTATACTGTCTTGTCTCATGGAGCAGGTCTAAGACCAACTACTCCAGACCGTAAACCCTTGATAGGTCAACACCCAACACACCCTGCTCTGGCCTGCATCAATGGGCTTGGTTCTCGAGGTGTTCTCTGGGCTCCATACGCAGCAAATCTCCTTATAAATGCACTTTTTTATGGAGAAAAAATCCCAGA
>JAURDG010000089.1 GCA_030828025.1 Flavobacteriaceae bacterium
AAAAACTACCCCTTGACAACAGCTATTTTGGTGAGGGCATTACTTATTTTAACGGCTCCATTATTCAACTCACATGGAAAAAGAAATTGGGTTTTGTGTATGATGCAGACGATTTAACACTTACGAAATCATTTAACTACAATCAAAGTCCTGAGGGTTGGGGATTGTGCAGCGATAGTCAATATTTATACAAAACAGATGGCAGTCAAAAACTTTGGCTGCTCGACCCTGAAACCTTTGAAGAAATAGACAGTAAGGATATCGTAACCCACAACACCTTTCTGTCGAAAGTAAATGAACTTGAATATGTAGATGGCTTGATTTATGCAAACACCTATCAATTTAACAAGGATGTCATGATTATTATTGACCCTAAGACGGGAATTGTGGTTGGCGTTGTCGATTTTTCGGGGCTAAAAGAACAAGTGCGACAGCACAATCAATTGGATGTGTTTAATGGCATCGCCTATCATCCGAAGCGCAAAACATTCTTTGTTACTGGTAAATATTGGGATAAACTTTTTGAAGTAGAAATTTTTGAAAAATAACACCGCTATCTTAATGCTTCGAGCCACTTTTGCGCTCACAGTAATTGTTTTTATCAGCACAACCATCAGTTGTCGTACCGAATTTTCGTTTCGCCCAGCCGAGGCTTCAGATTTGCGCTTTAGCAGAGATACCGTTTATTTAGATACTGTTTTTACGGGAATCAGTTCTGCCACCTATTCACTTAAAGTATATAACACCTCCGATGCGCCTATTGCAATACCAACTGTGTATTTGGCTTCTGGAACGTCCTCTAATTTTAGGTTAAATATTGATGGTATTTCTGGAAAATCTTTTTCCAATGTCGAGCTATTGCCCAAAGACAGCATGTATGTATTTATTGAGACTACAGCAGACATAAACGAGCTAACCCAAGACAAGACCCAATTTCTTTATGAAGATAAATTGCACTTTGCAAACTCCAAAGAAGTTACCTTGTTGACGCTGGTGCAAGATGCTGTCTTTTTATATCCTGAAATTGATGATGAAGGTATTAAGGAAAGCCTTATTATTGGTGTGGATGGGCAAGGAAATAACTTAGGACTTAATGGATTCTTTTTAGATGATGACGAACTTATTTTTACCAATGAAAAACCCTATGTCGTGTATGGTTATATGGGTGTCCCATCTTCAAAGACGGTAGTTTTTGAGGCTGGAGCAAGAATACATTTTCATCGAGATTCGGGTATTATTGTGGCGCCAGGTGCTACCGTGCAGGTGAATGGAACGCCAAGTACAGACCCCGAAGCTATGGAGGGCGAAGTCATTTTTGAAGGCGATCGGCTTGAGCCGCTATATGATGACATCCCCGGACAATGGGGCACCATTTGGCTCACGAGTGGTAGCACACAGCATGTGTTTAACCACGCCACAATCAAAAATGCGTTGGTGGGCATATTGATGGATTACAATGACGAAAGCAACAACCCTACACTAACGCTGAAAAACTCCAAAATCTACAACAGTGCATCGGTAAATTTATGGGGAAAAACAGCCCATATTTATGCTGAAAACAGCGTTTTTGGCAATGCTGGACAACTTTCGTTTTATGGGAATATTGGTGGTGATTATGCATTTGTGCATTGCACTTTTGCCAATTTCTGGAACAAAAGCTACAGAACTACACCCACAGTATTACTCGATGATTATGCGCCCATTGACAACGAAACCAACTTTATAAAACCGCTTACTAGTGCCTATTTTGAGAATTGCATCATTGAAGGAAACCAGTTGATTGAATTTTTTGTCGATCAAAAAGGAACAGATGCCTTAAATTTTAAGATCGATCATACCGCTATTCAATTTGAAAGCTCATTAAGCTCGATAGTAGAAAATCCGTATTTTGATTTTACAAATACCGATTTGTACAACCAGATTATACTAAATAAAAATCCTGCATTTGTACTTCCAGAAGAACACGATTATCGCATTAGACAAGAAAGCGATTTTATAGCAAAAGGGCATATTCCTACGGCACAAAACATCCCTATTGATTTGCTGGGAATAGAACGAAGTACCGCACCAGATTTAGGTGCGTATCAGCACGTCATTATTGAGGATTAGGCATTAAAAAGTGGACGATCTGCCATCATAGCATTTACCTGCGCTGCCACACCTGACAACACCGTTTCGTTTTCGGGTTGTTTGATGACTTCATCGATAAGGGCAACTATAGATTCCATATCATCAGCAACAAGCCCACGAGTAGTAATGGCTGCCGTTCCAAATCGAATACCTGAAGTAACAAACGGCGACTTATCATCAAATGGAACCATGTTCTTATTGGCCGTAATATCTGCTAGCACTAAGGATTGCTCTGCTTGTTTTCCCGAAATGTTTTTATTGCGTAAGTCAACCAGCATCATGTGGTTATCCGTACCGCCAGAAATAAGGTTATATCCCCGATCAACAAAGGCTTTTGCCATGGCTTGTGCATTCTCACGCACACGAAGGATATAGTGTAAAAAATCATCAGTTAATGCCTCACCAAAAGCGATTGCCTTAGCGCCAACCACATGCTCCAAAGGACCACCTTGATTGCCGGGAAAAACAGCCATATCCAACAATGATGACATCATACGGGCACTTCCATTTTTAAAGGTCAAACCGAATGGGTTTTCGTAGTCTTGTCCCATCATAATTAACCCGCCTCTTGGTCCGCGCAAGGTTTTGTGTGTGGTTGTGGTTACGACGTGGCAATGTGGCATCGGGTCGTTCAGTATGCCCTTTGCAATCAAGCCCGCAGGATGCGAAATGTCTGCCAATAAAAAAGCACCAACGCTATCGGCTATTTCACGAAAACGTTTAAAATCAATATCTCGGGAATAAGCAGAAGCGCCTGCAATAATCATATTGGGCTTTTCACGAGCAGCAATTTCAGCAATGACATCGTAATCCAAGCGGCCAGTCACTTTATCAACACCATAAAACACGGCATTATACAAACGACCAGAGAAATTTACTGGAGAGCCATGCGTTAGGTGTCCACCATGTGCCAAATCAAAGCCCATGATTTTATCGCCTGGTTTAATAAAAGCGTGATACACAGCCGTATTGGCTTGCGAACCCGAATGTGGCTGAACGTTGGCATAAGCAGCACCGAATAGGGCTTTTGCCCGGTCAATGGCAATAGTTTCAATCTCATCAACTACTTCACAACCACCGTAATAACGTTTTCCGGGATAGCCTTCGGCATATTTGTTGGTCAAAATAGAGCCTGTAGCCTCCATGACTTGTGGGCTGGTGAAGTTTTCAGAAGCAATCAATTCAATACCGCCCAACTGGCGTTCTTTTTCTGCTTGAATGAGCTCAAAAATTTGTTCGTCACGTTCGATGTTCATAGCTAAAATTAAAAGACAAAAATAGCCAATCAACACAAGACAACGCACCAAAAAAAGGGGCATTTATTAAAAACAAATGAACATAATTCAGAACATCATACTTTTGTAGTGTGCAAAAGTCGATTAACATAAAGAACAAACGCGCCCGATTCGAGTATGAACTCATGGATCAATATACGGCAGGTATTGTACTCACCGGCACGGAAATTAAATCCATTCGTGCGGGAAAGGCTTCTATTGTTGAAAGCTTTTGTGAATTTAATGATGCTGGAGAACTCTTTATCATCAACATGTACGTGGAAGAGTACAGCCATGGCGGCTACATCAACCACAGGACGAAGGGCGATCGAAAACTACTGCTACAAAAAAAAGAGTTAAGAAAACTAAGGAAAGACGTTCAGAATGTAGGGCTTACTATTGTTCCCTTGCAGGTTTTTTTATCCGATAAAGGATTTGCAAAAGTTCGGATAGCATTGGCTAAAGGAAAGAAAATACACGACAAGCGCGACACCATAAAAGACCGAGACAACAAAAGACAACTCGATCGCGTGAAGAAAAATTTTAGGCGTTAGTTTTTATCTCCTAATAGCGGAACAAATCGAAAATCACCCAAAACCAACTGCTCAAAATCAGCGTTTGAGGTACGGGTAATAATCGTCATTTTTTGTTGCTTTTCGCCCACAGGAATAACCATCTTTCCAGCTACTGTGAGTTGCGCCAATAATGCTTCAGGAATCATGGGAGCGCCAGCCGTCACGATAATACGGTCGTATGGTGCCTGTTCTGCAAAGCCTTTGTACCCATCGCCAAAAATGAGTTTTTTTGGTTTATAACCAAGCGCAGGCAGCCGTTTAAGGCTTGTGCGGAACAGTTCGTGCTGTCGCTCAATAGAATACACCACAGCTCCCATATGGCACAATACAGCAGTTTGATAGCCTGATCCAGTGCCGATTTCCAATACACGCATACCGGGCTTAACTTCCAGTTTTTCCGATTGAAACGCTACGGTATAAGGTTGCGAAATCGTTTGTTCAGCACCGATGGGAAAGGCTTTGTCTTGATAGGCATGATCTTCAAAGCTACTGTCCAAAAACAAATGTCGTGGAATGGTTGCTATGGCATCAAGTACCAAAGAATCCTTAATTCCTTTTTCTGCTAGAAGGTCAGCTAGTCGGCGGCGCTTGCCTTGGTGCTTGGTTGTATCGTGCTTCATTTGGTCAAAAATACAAAATCGACTGCCTTGCACCAGCCGAATCTTGTTACATTTGTAGCATGAGCAACGTATTAAAAATAGGCGTATTGGGTGCTGGGCATCTTGGTAAAATACACCTCCGCCTTTTGAATGAATCACCAAAATACGACCTGATTGGGTTTTATGATGAACAACCAGCGGTCAGATCGCAGGTAAAAAAGGAATATGGTTTTCACGCATTTGACAGTGTTGCAGCCTTGTTGGATGCTGTTGATGTCGTTGATATCGTAACACCAACTATATACCATCACACCTTAGCCAAACAAGCCATACAGCATGGAAAGCACGTCTTTTTGGAAAAGCCTATAACCAAAACTGTTGCGGAAGCACAAGAGTTGATAGACTTAGCTGCCAAACACAAGGTATTAGGTCAAGTGGGGCATGTAGAGCGCTTTAATCCAGCTTTTTTAGCTGTAAAAGACCACATCAAAAACAGTATGTTCATCGAAACGCACCGCTTGGCAGAGTTTAATCCTCGAGGAACAGATGTTCCTGTAGTGCTTGATTTGATGATACACGATATTGATACTGTGCTCAGTCTGGTAAAGTCGGAAGTGACCAATATTTCTGCAAGCGGCGTTTCCATTATCAGCGATACTCCAGACATTGCCAACGCACGGATTGAGTTTAAAAACGGTTGTGTTGCCAACCTGACCGCCAGTAGGATTTCGTTAAAAAGTATGCGTAAAGCACGCTTTTTCCAAAAGGACGCCTACATTTCGATAGATTATCTAGCAAAAAAAGTAGAAGTCGTAAAAATGGAAGATGCGCCAAAGGATGTTGGTGCCTTTGATATGGTTTTGGAAAATGCACAAGGAACAAAAAAGCGCATTTATTTTGATAATCCGGACGTGCCAGAAGTCAACGCAATTTTAATGGAACTGGAATGCTTTGCCGATGCCATTGTTTCGAGAAGCCCCGTCATTGTTCCTTTGGAACAAGGGCTTAATGCCTTAGATATTGCGCTTAAGGTGGCTGCTTTGGTAGAAAAATCAGCTACATGATTGGGGAAAAAATAAATCAATTCACGCAAGAACTTCCAAAGAATGTCACTTTAGTGGCAGTGTCAAAAACCAAACCAAATAGTGCCCTCATGGCGGCCTATGAGGCTGGTCAGCGAGACTTTGGCGAAAACAAGGTGCAAGAGCTTTGCCAAAAAGCAGACGCCCTTCCTAAAGACATTCGCTGGCACATGATTGGACATTTGCAGCGCAACAAAGTGAAATACATTGCACCCTTTGTACACCTTATTCATGGAGTGGATAGCGAACGCCTGCTAAACGAAATAGACAAGCAAGCCGCAAAAAGCAACAGGACCATTGATGTGCTCATACAGCTGCATATCGCTGAAGAAAGCAGCAAATTTGGCTTTTCTTTTGACGAAGCAGAAGAGCTGCTTACTCGAACTGATGAATTTCCTCATGTGCGTATCCTTGGATTTATGGGTATGGCTACTTTTACAGAGAACA
>JAURDG010000187.1 GCA_030828025.1 Flavobacteriaceae bacterium
TGGCATTTTCAATAAAAACGACCCTGTTTTGCATCTTGTTTTCGGCTATAAAAGCCTTTAGCCTTTCGCCATGTGCTTTTATTTTTCCTACAAAAACCATGTGGTGTGGTGTGTTTTTTAATGCTTTGGCAATCGATAAGGCATTTTTTCGATCTTCAAGTGTGCCCACAAAAAGCACATATTCATCTGGCAACAGGTATTTTACTTTTATTGCTTCTTTCTCTTTTTTAGACAAAACAGTTTTAAAAATGGGATGACAACCCTGATAAATGACCTCTATTTTTGACGCTGAAACACCCGTAAATTTGATTAAATCCGCCTTGGTTTGCTCACTAATGGCAACAACTTTTGTGGCGGTACGCACGGCATGATTGACTTTACGTTTGTGGATATACACATCAATGGGCTTGTACAATTTTGGATAACGGGAGAAAATCAAATCATGGACGGTGACTACAGACGGTATTTGTAGCCATTTTGGAAGCTCACCACTAAGTCCGTGATACAAGTCAACCCTGTCTTTTTTTAATTGCCGAACGATAGGACCTTGCCGCCAAAAGGCATGCAACTTACGCCACAAACCATGCGGTTTTATTTCAGTTGTATTCAATAAGGGTTTCCACCGATTTAATTTTGATTCTTTCGGATTATATAGAAAAAAATCACTTTTTGGAAGTTGTGTAGCTAGTATTCGGACTAAGTCGCGGCTATAGTTCCCCAAGCCGCTGGCATTGTGAAAAAGACGTTTCGCATCATACCCAATTCGCATAACGCAAAATTACTCTTTTTTAGGTTAAATAGTTTAAAATAGTATTTTTGAAAACATGAATATTAGCGGCTTCACTTTTTTACGAAATACCTCAAAGCTATACTATCCGATACTGGAGTCTATACAGTCTGCTTTACCCATTGTTGATGAATTCGTTATCGCCCTTGGAAAAGGAGACGATGACGATGATACGGAAGAGCGAATTTTAGCACTTAACTCTGATAAAATTAAAATCATCCACACCATTTGGGACACAGACAAGTATCCAAGAGGAATGGAATATGCACACCAAACGGATATTGCCAAGGAAAATTGTCAGGGTGATTGGCTGCTGTACCTTCAAGGAGATGAAGTGATTCACGAAGATGAGTACGATACAATTAGAACCACTTGCGCAACCTATTTACACGACAAAAGAGTAGATGGTTTTTTGTTTAATTATTATCATTTTTATGGGAATTATGCGCACTACTTCCGAGATCATTGTTGGTACCCATATGAGATTAGAATAGTGCGAAATGATCTCGATATTCATTCGTTTAAAGATGCCCAGTCTTTTCGTAGAATCCCAAATTTTGATGGCGTGAGTTATCGTGAAAAAGAAGGTACATCAAAGCTAAATGTGGTCAAAATGGATGCGCATATTTTTCATTACGGTTGGGTTCGTCCTCCTAAGTTAATGTTCAAGAAATGCACCTATTTCTACAATTGGAATAAAGGTAAAGGCGCTGCGAATGACTATACAAAGTATGCCCAAGAATACGATTATGGCAGAATGGATTATTGTCTTTCATTTAAGGGAACACATCCTAGCGTTATGGCGTCCAGAATAAAGCTACTAGATTGGCAAGACAGCTTGCGTTTCTCAGGCCCTCATGTTATTGGCCGCCCCAAGGCGAAACACGAGAAACCCAAATACCGTTTTATCCTTTGGTTAGAACGCACATTTTTGGGTGGAAAAGTACTTGGCGGATACAAAAACTACAATTTGATTAAAAAGTAGTCTTTTTCGGTAAAGAAACTACCTCAGTTACACCACAACATTATGCTCCCTTAGGGCATCGTTCAGCGAGGTTTTTTTGTTTGTACTTTCTTTACGTTTCCCAATAATCAACGCACAAGGCACTTGATAATCACCTGCCGCAAATTTTTTGGTGTAACTTCCCGGAATCACGACCGAACGTGCCGGCACATAACCTTTATATTCCACAGGTGTATCACCCGTTACGTCAATAATTTTAGTAGAACCTGTTAGCACTACATTAGCACCCAAAACAGCTTCTTCTTCAACACGAACTCCCTCAACGACGATACATCGAGAACCGATAAACGCATTGTCTTCAACAATCACTGGTGCTGCCTGTAACGGTTCTAACACACCGCCGATACCAACACCACCACTTAGGTGTACATTTTTGCCAATTTGTGCACAACTTCCTACGGTTGCCCAAGTATCAACCATGGTACCTTCATCTACATAGGCACCAATATTGACATAAGACGGCATTAGAATAGTGCCAGCAGAAATGTATGCTCCTTTACGAGCGACAGCATGGGGCACCACCCGAATGCCTTTTTCTTTATAACCAGTTTTGAGTGGGATTTTATCGTGAAACTCCAACGGCCCTACTTCGATTGTTTCCATTTGTTGAATAGGGAAGTAGAGAACAACCGCTTTTTTGACCCATTCGTTGACCTCCCAACCATTGGCAGTTGGCGTGGCTACTCGAAGAGTACCTTCATCTAATTGGTCAATCACGGAACGAATGGCTTTTTGGGTTGCTACGTCTTGAAGTAAGGCTCGGTCTTCCCAAGCAGCTTCGATTATTTCTCTACTCATATTTATTTTTTTTCAAAGATACAGTCTAGAGACCAAATCTATTTAAGGATTTCCAAAAATTCATGCCTACATTTGTTGTATGGGACAAATTATGGCTATAGATTATGGAACCAAGCGTTGCGGAATTGCCGTAACCGACTCGTTGCAAACTTGTGCTTTTGGTTTGGACACCATAGCTTCTGATCAAATACTTGATTTTATCCAGGATTATATGGCAAAAGAGAAAGTAGAAAAACTAGTTGTAGGCGAGCCAAAACAACGTGATAACACGGCATCTTCTGTCGAAGTAGCGATTATTGAGTTTATAAATAAGCTAAAGCAACAGTTTCCGACGCTGCCTATTGTGCGTCAAGACGAGCGCTTTACCTCCAAGTTAGCGCAGCAAACATTAATACAAGCGGGAGCCCCAAAAAAAATACGTAAAAAAAAA
>JAURDG010000214.1 GCA_030828025.1 Flavobacteriaceae bacterium
AAAACAAAAGGTGAAGAAAGATTAATTTCCTATGGTACATCCAGTTATGGATACGACGTACGTTGTTCCGATGAATTTAAGATCTTTACCAATGTACATTCAGCAACGGTTGATCCAAAAAACTTTGATGAAAAAAGTTTTGTCGATATAAAAGCGGACAGCTGCATTATCCCGCCAAACTCATTTGCACTCGCAAGAACGGTTGAGTTTTTTCGTATACCAAGAAATGTATTGACGATCTGCTTAGGCAAATCGACCTACGCCCGTTGCGGGATTATCGTCAATGTCACACCACTAGAGCCAGAATGGGAAGGGCATGTGACGTTGGAATTTTCAAATACGACGACATTACCAGCAAAGATTTATGCCAATGAAGGTGTCGCACAAGTAATTTTTATTGATTCGGATGAGGTTTGTGAAACGTCATATAAAGATCGTGCTGGGAAATACCAAGGACAAAAAGGAGTTACACTTCCAAAGGCCTAGTTCTAAAAATTCTTAATGTGTCGGCTGATTGAAGCGCTAGGTGTCTATGGAAATCCTAAGAACTATAGCAAGAGGCTATATTTTATTTGTATGTTTGGTTGGGTATTTGCTCGGCCAGATTATTTTTGGCGGTTTTTCATTTAATGCAACAATTTTAGCAATAGCCGGTATCACTGTTTCTGTCTTATGGTGTGCCGCAAACAAAGAGTCATCTAGCAAGCAAAGAATTATTTTCTTATCGGCATTTATTGCCCTTGCAGCATGCGCATGTGAAATCTATTATTACTACACATATTTAAGCAGCCCAGGCAACGATTTCGCTTTGGGCATGAGAGTGCCACTATACATGTTATTATTTTTTATCTTGCTTAGTTCATCGCTACAGCTAACAAGGCGTTAGGCGACATATACACATAGGAAAAATTCGAGATGAAAGTTATTCTATGTGCCAGCATTGTTCTTCTATGTTTTTCCTCAACCGTACTGGCCGGTGAGTACCTGACTATTGCAACAGAGATAGTCCAGAAGGCCAAAAGCGAATGTAGCAGTTTCGAAGGTGGCAAATTCAATGCGACGGAACAGACAATCACGTTGCATGACTTCACGGGTGATGGTCGGCCAGAAGAGGTTGTAGACGCATCCCACTTCTCCTGCTCAACATCAGCCTCCATGTGGGGCGGCTCTGGTGGAACACTCCTGTGGGTGCTCGTAGATGGAAAAGCATACGAGTTTCTTGCACACCGATGGCGAGTTGTGGATATGGATGGGCAGGAAGTACTCTTGCTTGCAGTACATTCCTCTGAGTGCAGCGATATGATTGGTCCTTGCTACCGAGCACTGGTTTGGAGCGATGGTTTTAGGACAATACGCTGAAGCTGCGGCCTTGTTGCAGGTGTTATGTGTAAGGAATGTATGAAATATAAACTTCTATTTCTTGGGTTGTTTTTTCTACTGGTCGGAGCCGCTTTCTTATTTCTAGAAAACACGTTTTATCAGTTCGTCGATGAGAGTGGTTTGCTTCATGAAAGTTTATTTCTGCCACTGGGGATATTAGCGTTAATTTTGGGAGCGCTACTACTATTTATTTTTGTAGCTAAAAAAGTTGTACAATCAGTCCGTATGAGAAGCTCATGAATGATCGTAAGCCACACATAACAGGTCAATGTTGTTTGCGACTTTGTGGCCAGACTCGCTGAGACTCGTCGCAAATTGAGGCGTTAACTATCTTCAGCCATAATGGAACGAATACTTAAATTGGAAAAATATGTATTAGCGCCATCATTGGCAATCACTTAAAGAACGAAGCAGAATTCACTATCATTAGCATTACCTCATTACAGATTGAGAAGGATAAAAATATGGCTAAAGGCATTATTAAACGTTACGACTTCCGCAAAGGTTTCGGCTTTATTGTCGACGATAAAAACGGCGAAGACTTCTTCTTCCACAAAAGTGAATGGCAAGGCGATGGCCCTATCCGCAAAGGTATAGCCGTTAAGTTCGTCGACAAAGATTCAGACAAAGGCCCTCAGGCTGAATCTGTTATTCCACTTGACGGTGCCAGCAGCAAACCTTCTAGCAACAACAAACCAGCAGCAAAACCTGCTTCTTTAGGAGATCGCGTAGCGTCTCTAGAAAGCTCAGTAGCTACCTGGAAAGTTTTGAGCTTTTTAGCGCTTATTGGTGTTATTGCTCTAGCGGTTGATAAGTTCGTACTGTAAGTACCGACCTTCAACTGAAAAGACCAGTACTTAATCGGTATTAATTCCCTGTTTCAATAGTACTGTTTTGGCATTTATGTTGTGTGGCTTTGCTGCGGGCACAGTTATACAATTTCAAGCCGTTAACAAGGCGAGCCAAAATTGCCCTGCAGGCTGGACGCGCTAATACGCGCCTTTGCTTGTGCCATTAACTTTTAGAACTAAGGAATTAAAATGAGTACATACCCAAGAACGTTCTCGCATATCGGAATTTCCGTCCCAGATGTAGAGAAAGCAGCCAATTTTTACAGTGAAGT
>JAURDG010000140.1 GCA_030828025.1 Flavobacteriaceae bacterium
ACGAATTTGTAGCTGAAATTATGGCTGCATATCCGCCTAGGGGAAGTGAATAAGATATTGGTTAATAGTTAATCGTTTATTTTAAAACCAACGCTTTAGCTGCTGCTAGGGCATCGTTAATGCCTTTAGGATTTTTTCCGCCAGCAGTAGCAAAAAACGCCTGACCGCCACCGCCACCTTGAATATGGCTGCCAATTTCTTTTATTATGGCATTCGCCTGAATTGCGCCTTTTTCTGCTATCTTTTTGGATACATAGCAAGCCAATGTTGGCTTGCCGTTTTTGGCACTTCCCAACACCGCAACCAAATCATCTGTCTTTTGACCAAGCAAAAACAAAGCATCCTTCATGCCAGCAGCATCCAGATTTACTTCTTTAAATAAACACGAAATACCGTTTTCAGTAACAATACTGCTTTCCAAATCGGAAATCAATTGCTGCACCAATTGTTTGTTTAGCTGCTCAACTTCTTTGCGCAGCTTGGTGTTTTCGTCTTGCAACGCCTGTACCGACTGCACCATGTCTTTTGGGTTTTTAAGCTGTACTTTTAGCTCATCGACCATGGCTGCTTGATTGTACACTAGTTTTTTAGCCTCATCAGCGGTAACCGCTTCAATACGTCTTATACCTGCCGCAACAGCGGTTTCTGCCGTAATGGTAAAATGCCACAAGGCTGCAGTATTGGGCACGTGCGTTCCACCGCATAACTCTATCGATTCGCCAAAGCGAATGGTGCGTACCGTATCGCCATATTTTTCGCCGAACAAAGCCATGGCTCCGTTGTCTATGGCATCTTGGTAGGGTGTGTTGCGGTGCTCCTCCAAGTCAATTTGTTCCTGAATACGTGCATTGACAAAATCTTCGACAGCTTTTAATTCATCTGCGGATACCTTAGCGAAATGGGAAAAATCAAAGCGCAAATAGCCCGAACGTACCATAGAACCCTTTTGGGCAACATGATCGCCAAGTACCACACGTAACCCTTGATGCAACAAATGCGTTGCCGTATGATTGCTAGCTGTAGCAGCCCTTTTTTGAGCATCCACCACAGCAGTAAACGTGGCATTTAGGTCAGCGGGTAATTGATTGGCTATATGAACAATAAGATTGTTTTCACGCTTGGTATCGGTAATGTAGGTGACATTTCCGTTGGGTGCTTCCAAATAGCCTTTGTCGCCCACTTGACCTCCACCTTCTGGAAAAAAAGGCGTTAGGTTAAACACCAACTGATAAAGGCTGTCGTTTTTGGTTGTCACTTTTCGGTAGCGAACAATACGCACAGGAGTTTTTAACGTATCATACCCCACAAATTCTTGCTCATCATCGTTGCGGAGTTCAATCCAATCTTCGGTTTCTACTTGTGCTGCTGCCCTAGACCGTGCTTTTTGACGTTCCATTTCGGTAGTAAAATCCGCCTCGTTGAGCGTCATTCCCTGTTCTGAAAGAATAAGGGCAGTAAGGTCAAGTGGAAATCCAAAAGTATCGTAAAGCTCAAAGGCTTTGGCACCTGAAAGCTCTTTTCCTTTGTTAGATGCAATAAGTTGTTGCAAGAGTACCAATCCTTGTGCAAGAGTTTTAAGAAACGATTGCTCTTCTTCTCTAATTACGTTTTGAATCAGATTTTGTTGTTCTTTAAGTTCGGGGAAGGCTTCAACCATTTGACCAACAAGGGTGTTGACCAAGGCAAATATGAAGGGATCTTTTTGATCTAAAAAAGTATATCCGTACCGAATCGCACGTCGTAAAATACGACGAATCACATAGCCCGCTCCATTATTTGCTGGCAACTGCCCATCAGCAATAGAAAACGAGACGGCACGTACGTGATCACAAATCACACGAATGGCAATATCGGTTTCTTCTTTTTCACCATAGTTCGTAGCGGTGCGAGTTTCTATTTCACGAATCAACGGAGTAAAAACATCCGTATCGTAATTGGATTGTACGCCTTGCACCACCATACAAAGTCGCTCAAAGCCCATACCTGTATCTACGTGTTGTTGGGGTAATTTTTCCAAAGACCCATTGGCTTTTCTGTTGAATTCGATAAACACCAAGTTCCACACCTCCACCACTTGGGGGTGGTCTTGGTTGACAAGTTGTGCACCAGAAATTTTGGCTTTTTCTTCTTTAGACCTGATATCTACATGAATTTCTGAGCATGGACCGCAAGGACCTTGATCGCCCATTTCCCAAAAATTATCCTTTTTAGAACCCATCAAAATACGCTCTGGGTCAATATGCGCCTTCCAAAAATTAATGGCTTCATTGTCCGTGGCTAGTCCTTCTGCGTCATGTCCTTCAAAAACAGTAACATAAAGACTGTCTTTGTCAATTTTCATCACATCGGTTAAAAATTCCCATGCGTAGGCGATGGCTTCTTTTTTAAAGTAATCGCCAAAACTCCAATTGCCTAACATTTCAAAAAGTGTATGATGGTAGGTGTCCTTTCCTACTTCCTCTAAATCGTTGTGTTTACCCGAAACACGTAGGCACTTTTGGGTGTCAGCAATACGGGGGTTTTTCGCAGACTTGTTTCCTAAAAAGTATTCCTTGAACTGATTCATTCCCGCATTGGTAAACATCAATGTTGGATCATCTTTGATGACTAAGGGAGCAGAAGGTACAATCTTATGCTTTTTTTGTTCAAAAAACTCTAGGAATTGTGTGCGAATTTGTTTTGCTTTCATGAAACCTAATAATGGTATGCTCGAATTATGTATATTTGACAGTTGTTTAAGCGGCATAAAAATAGCACATTTTAACGAATGGCAAAGGTTAAGTATTACTACGATCAGGAGAGTTTGTCCTACCGACAAATTGAAGTGAAAAATCGAAAGAAAGTTCGAAATGTCCTTGCGTTTATTTTGGGTTCTGCCATATTTGGTGTTATTGGGCTGTTGGTCTTACTTGCTACTCCTGGATTAAGCACCCCTACTGAAATTTCTCAAGCACGAGAATTAGAAAATTACAAGCTGCATTTTGAGCAATTACAACGAAAAATGCAACAGGTTGAGGAAGTTATGGAGCATCTTGAAGAACGTGATAATCAAATATATCGTGTTGTTTTTGAAACCAATCCCATCTCTGAAGATGTCCGAAAAGCAGGATTTGGCGGTGCTAACCGCTATAAAAATCTAGAAGGATATGCCAATTCGGATATCATCATCAGCACCACCAAAAGATTGGATATCCTTTCGAAGCAAATGGTGATTCAATCAAAGTCGTTTGACGAAGTGCAACGCCTAGCGTTGGAAAAAGAAAAACTTTTGGCTGCTATTCCTTCCATTCAACCCATTGCCAACGACGATTTGACACGCATGGCTTCTGGATTTGGCTGGCGAACAGACCCCTTTACCAAAGCCAGAAGACGCCACAAAGGCATGGATTTTACCGCTACTAGAGGAACGCCCATTTATGCAACGAGTGATGGAATCGTCAAGCGTGCAGATGCCCGAGCATTGGGTTATGGCAAACACGTTCGAATAGACCACGGATTTGGTTATGTTACACTCTACGCACACATGAGTGAATATAATGTGACACGCGGACAACGCGTCAAGCGAGGTGATATTATTGGCTATGTAGGCAATACCGGTCGTTCGCAAGCGCCACATTTACACTACGAAATTCAAAAAGACGGAAAAGCCGTTAACCCCATAAATTTCTATTCTGGAGACCTGAATCCAGAGGAGTTTGAAGCAATGCTTGAAGCTGCCAACAGAGAGAATCAATCGCTTGACTAATGCAACATCAATTGCCTGAAAAACTGTATTATAGCATTGGTGAAGTAGCGCATGCCTTTGATGTAAAACCATCACTAATACGTTTTTGGGAAAAAGAATTTCAGCTAATTAGTCCAAAAAAAACCAGTAGCGGAACACGAAAATTCTCTGCCAAAGACATCGAAAAGTTGGAGTTAATTTACACACTTGTCAAAGAGCGTGGTTTTACGCTTGAAGGAGCAAAAAAGCAACTAAAGCAAGGGAACAGAGCCAATTTGAATATCCTAAAAAAACTTCAAAAAATACGTCAAGAATTGTTACGTATCAAAGCGGAATTGTAGCTATTTCTTTCG
>JAURDG010000090.1 GCA_030828025.1 Flavobacteriaceae bacterium
AGGAATATCAGCGGGAATACAAATCATAAGTAGTTTTTTATCAGCTTAAGTGTGTGTTGGGTTGCTCCTTGGTTTTGGGTTATAAAAGTGCGATTGGTTGTGCCTTTCTCTTGCCGCAAAGCCTCGTTTTGCATCAATGCCAAAAGCACTTGGGTACATTCTTTAGCAGTAGAAATAGAAATCACACCACCCAAATCAATCAGGGCTTTTGCTCCGGGGAATTTATGGTGGTTTTTTCCAATAATAACGGGGATACCTTCAGCAGCGGGCTCTAAAATATTGTGCAAGCCAGAAGTGCCCATAGCACCACCAACATAGGCAATGTGTCCAGATGTGTAACACTGGCTAAGCATGCCAACCGTATCGAGCACCAGCACAGGGCAAATGCCAAATTCCGATGCTTTACTTTGCGTATAACGCAAACTTCCATGGGGCAGTTTCCCCATTAATTTTTTGATTTTTTCATCGTGTAGTTCATGCGGGGCAATTAGCCAACACCAGTCGCTGGGTGTTTTAGCAATGGCATCCAAGAGCACGGCTTCGTCTTCGGGCCAAGTACTTCCAGCAATGATGCATTTTCTGTTTCCAACAAAAGTGTTCATAAACGAAAGCGGTTCTTTTTTTTGACCAACTCGATCATAGCGCGTGTCCCCTGAAATACTAAACTGCTCGATGTCAATGGTGGCTAACAGCTTTTGGGACTGTTCGTTTTGCACAAAAATGTGGCTATAGCCTTGCAGGAGTTTGCGGTAGCTAGTGCCCCAAGGTTTAAAAAACGTTTGCTTCCTTCGAAAAAGACCAGCGATTAAAAAAATGGGAATCTTTCTGTGGTGTATTTCGCTGATAAGATTTGGCCAAAATTCATATTTGACCATAAGTGCCAATTTAGGATTGACTATCGAGATAAAGCGTTTTACGTCTGCTTTGGTATCCCATGGCAGATAGGTTACCAGGTCGGCAATACCATGGTTTTTGCGCACTTCATAGCCCGATGGCGAGAAAAAAGTGACCAAATAAAAGTATTCAGGATAAGTAGCTTTTAATTCTTTAAACACCGGTAATCCCTGTTCGTATTCACCCAAGGAGGCGCAATGCATCCAAATGACTTTTTTAACCTTGGGAATATATTCAAGTTGGTCCCATACTTTCTTACGCCCCGTTACAAACGCTTTTCCTTTGCTCGAGGTTGCAAATAGAGGTGCCAATACCTTGGCTATAGCTATAGAAAAGGAGTAGAGGAGTTGCATGCGCCAAAGATACTTATTTCGATAAGAGCAGTTTGTTTTTTGTAAATTTGCCGTAATAAAAAATTGTGATGCGAAAAATCCAAATGGTCGATTTACAGACCCAGTATCAATTCATAAAGCCACAGGTCGATGCTGGTATTCAGGAAGTGCTTTCTTCAGCGCAATACATTAATGGTCCTGCGGTCAAGACGTTTCAAACCAACCTTGAGCAATACCTCGGTGTAAAACACGTCATTCCGTGTGCCAATGGTACCGACGCCCTGCAAATTGCCATGATGGGCTTGGGCTTAAAACCTGGTGATGAGGTCATTACTGCCGATTTTACCTTTGCGGCCACTGTTGAGGTTATCGCTCTATTGGGGCTGTCGCCCGTTTTGGTAGATGTGTTGCCCGACAGCTTTAATATCGACCCTGACGCCATTGAAAAGGCCATTACACCCAATACCAAAGCCATCGTACCCGTGCATCTTTTTGGTCAAGTTGCCGATATGGAGCGCATTATGGAAATAGCCACCAAGCATAAGTTGTATGTTATTGAAGATAATGCCCAAGGCATTGGCGCAAATTTCACAGCCAAAGACGGCACCAAAACCAAAACTGGCGGGATTGGGCACGTAGGCTCAACATCCTTTTTTCCGTCTAAAAATTTGGGTTGCTATGGCGATGGCGGAGCCATCTTTACCAACGATGATGACTTGGCGCATATCATTCGAGGTGTGGTAAATCACGGCATGTACACACGTTATCATCACGATGTGGTGGGCGTAAATTCTAGATTAGATAGCTTACAGGCTGTGGTACTGAATGAAAAACTGAAACTCCTTGATTATTATAACGAACGCAGAAAATGGGCGGCTATTCGTTACACACAATTGTTAAACGACCATCCCAAGATTGAAACACCAGTAACTTCTGGCGATTGTGATTCACATGTATATCATCAATACACCCTTAAAATAATAGGAGCTGACCGCGATGCGCTCGTCCAGCATTTACAACAAAATGACATTCCATGTGGGGTGTATTATCCAATACCGCTACACCTGCAAAAAGCCTATGCAGACAGCAGGTACAACGAAGCGAACTTTACTGTGACCAATCAGTTGGTAAAAGAGGTGATTTCGCTGCCCATGCATAGCGAATTGGACGAAGAGCAAATTCAATTTATCTGCGCAACACTACGTTCATTTTTGGACTAATCTAGTAGTGCGGATTGCACTTCAGCATCGCCGTCAATTTTACGCACCAATCCTTGCAGCACTTTTCCGGGACCGTATTCGGTATATACTTTTGCGCCGTCTTGACGCATCTGCAGAATGGTTTGTGTCCATTTAACAGGACCTGTAAGTTGGTCAATTAGGTTTTTTTTGATGAGTGCTGGGTCTTGCGTTCCTTGTGCTGTCACATTTTGATAAATAGGGCAACTAGGTTTATTAAAAGCCGTTTCTTCAATGGCTTTGGCTAATTCTTCTCGAGCAGGTTCCATAAGCGGTGAGTGAAAGGCACCACCAACTGGTAGAATTAACGCACGTTTTGCCCCTTTTTCTTTGAGGACTTCACAGGCGTTTTCCACAGCTTCATAAGCACCCGAAATGACCAATTGCCCAGGACAATTATAATTCGCAGCAACGACTACGCCATCAATTTGCTGACACACTTCTTCCACCACGTTATCGGCTAATGCCAATACCGCTGCCATGGTACCTTTGGCAACATCGCAGGCAGCTTGCATGGCTTGCGCACGTTTGGAAACGAGGATTAACCCATCCTCAAAAGACAATGCGCCCATGGCGGTTAGTGCAGAAAATTCGCCTAACGAGTGACCCGCAGCCATATCTGGATTCTTTTTTTGTGCTAGCGCATAGCTGATGACCGAGTGAAGGAAAATAGCTGGCTGGGTAACCTTTGTTTCTTTTAGTGCTTCGGCATCACCATCAAACATGATGTCGGTAATTGAAAAGCCTAAAATTTCGTTTGCGGCATTAAATTGTTGTTTTGCCAAGGAGTACTGTTCAAAAAGGTCTTTGCCCATTCCGGCAAACTGGGCGCCTTGTCCGGGGAATAATGCTACGTTCATGCGTGTATTTTTTTGTATCGAATAAAAGAGAATGGGTGCTCGTGGTTTTCGTCTTTGTCGTGATTTTCACGCCACACCTCTTGCCAATGGGCAGGATCGATTTCTGGGAAAAAAGTATCCGCCTCAAAGTCATCGTGTACGCGCGTAAGCTCGATGCAATCGGCATAGTCGAGTCCTTGGCGATAGATTTCGCCACCTCCAATGATAAATGGGCGGTCATCACTTTGCGCTAAGGCAATGGCTGCTTCTAATGAATGCACCACTATTGCATCCTCGGCACGGTAATCGTTTTGACGTGTGATCACCACGTTTGTTCGGTTGGGCAATGCTTTGGGCATGGATTCAAAGGTCTTGCGTCCCATAATCACGTGATGCCCTTTTGTGAGCTGTTTAAAATGCTGCAAATCTTTGGATAAGTGCCAGATAAGTTGGTTGTCTTTGCCAAGTGCGTTGTTTTCAGCAGCAGCGGCAATCATGGTAATATTTTGTTTCCTGTTTTCGCGCTGCCATTCTGCACTCGCTTTAAGTGCAGCCTCTTTATCCATAGCACGTTTTAATTTTTCTACTTGTAGTGCTTGTTTTTCAAGTAAAAACTCCAGCTGTGTTTCTCGCCACGCTTTGCCCATAAACGAATGAAAAAGATACACTTTCAAAAAATGTGTAAGTAACAGCAAAAGCAATAAAGTGCCTAAAATAAACGACCAGTGGGTATTAAAAGGTCTAAAATCAGTCTTGTAATCAAATGCAAAATCAAGTACTAATGCAAAGAAAATAAGGAATAATGAAATCAGTAAATGGGTGTGAAATCCACGTTTTTGTGCTATGCGCATCTGTGCGTGTTCCACAAGAGAAACCTGCTGCGCATCTAAAGTTGTTTTTTCTTTTTTTCTTCCAAACATGATTACAAGATTTATACGGCTACAACACCCTTGATTCCTGGATGAGGTTCGTAATTAACTATTTCGATGTCTTCGGCACGGAATGCGAACAGGTCTGTAATCGCTTTATTGAGCTTTAGTGTGGGAAGCGGCTTTGGCGTTCTGCTTAACTGCAAAGCGATTTGATCCATATGATTGGTGTAAATGTGCGCATCGCCCAGCGTGTGAATAAATTCGCCTGCTTGATACCCACATACCTGTGCCAACATTTCAGTCAGCAATGCATAGGATGCTATGTTAAAGGGAACACCCAAAAATATATCGGCACTACGCTGATAAAGCTGACAGGACAGTTTGCCGTTGGCGACATAAAACTGAAAAAACGCATGACAAGGCGGCAAGGCTGCCTTGCCATTAGCAACATTTTCGCTAAACGATTTTGAGGTGTCAGGCAGAACACTTGGGTTCCAAGCCGAGACCAACATACGTCTGCTATCTGGATTGTTCTTGAGCGTGTTGATGACGTTAGAAAGTTGATCGATGTCTTCACTATTCCAGTTGCGCCATTGATGCCCATATACAGGGCCTAAATCCCCATTTTCGTCCGCCCATTCGTTCCAAATGCGTACCCCATTTTGGGTTAGGTATTCGATGTTTGTGTCTCCTTGAATAAACCACAATAACTCATGAACAATAGACTTCATGTGTATTTTTTTTGTGGTGACTAAAGGAAACCCATCGGATAAATCAAAACGCATTTGATGTCCAAAAACACTGCGCGTTCCCGTTCCGGTTCGATCCTCTTTAACGACTCCTTCATCGATCACACGCCGCACTAAATCTAAATACTGTCGCATTTGTAGTTTTTGTAAATTTAATGCCTACGCACAAATTTGGTGCAAAAGTGTGAAAAGTTTTTCAAAAGTTTTTCAACGATTAGCCCAACAAGGCACCCACCAATGTAGCTGATAATAGCGATGCGAGAGTACCGCCTAATACAGCTCTAAATCCAAAGCGGGATAAGTTTTTGCGTTGATTGGGCGCAAGTCCGCCAATACCGCCAATTTGAATACCAATAGAGGCAAAATTGGCAAAGCCACACAGCATATAAGTTGCCATGACAATTGATTTGTCATAAGTAAAGTGAATTTCACTTGAAACATTTTTGAGTTCGGCAAGCTGAATATAGCCGATAAACTCACTGGCTGCTAACTTTACGCCCAGTAATTGCCCCATAGGAAGCAAATCTGCTGCAGGCACACCAATAAGCCACATCAATGGAGCAAATATGGTTCCTAATATGGCTTCAATCGATAAAGACTCATAAGGAGACCAACTCGCCATCCATCCGTTTAGTTGTGTTAAATCTCCAAGCTCGAACAGGATTCCATTTGCCATGGCAATAAACGCCACAAAAACCAAAAGCATTCCACCAATATTGGCGGCTAGCTTCACACCTTCTAAGGTTCCGTTGGCGATGGCATCTAGTGCGTTACTGCCTACATTTTGGGCAGAAACGGTTGTATCTTCATTTATAGGTTCAGTTTGTGGAAACAGTATTTTGGCCATCACGATCGCGCCTGGTGCAGCCATGACCGATGCTGCCAATAAATGTTTTGCAAACGCCAAGCGTAACTCAGGATCATCGCCGCCCAAAAAACCAATATACGCCGCAAGTACACCACCGGCAACTGTAGCCATTCCGCCCACCATAACGAGTAAGATTTCGGAGCGATTCATTTTGGCTAGATATGCTTTAATAAGCAAGGGAGCTTCTGTTTGTCCAAGAAAAATATTCCCGATCACGGATAAACTTTCTGCACCAGAAATACGAAGTATTTTAGTGGTTGCCTTAGCAAGTATTCGCACCAAAAACTG
>JAURDG010000162.1 GCA_030828025.1 Flavobacteriaceae bacterium
TCCTAAAAATGCCTCTCCTATTCGAATGCACAACCGTTGTAAGTTAACAGGCCGCCCTAAAGGCTACATGCGTCAGTTTGGTCTTTCAAGGGTAACCTTTAGAGAAATGGCTAACAAAGGATTAATTCCTGGTGTAACCAAAGCAAGTTGGTAATCTAAAAAAAGAATTATGTACACAGATCCATTAGCAGATTATCTTACAAGAATCCGAAATGCAAACTCAGCAGGTCACCGCGTAGTGAGTATTCCGGCCTCCAATGTGAAAAAAGAAATCACAAAAATATTATTCGATCAAGGTTTTATCCTCAGTTATAAGTTTGAAGAAACGGACAACAAACAGGGAAGTATCAAGATCGCATTGAAATATGATGCCGCTACAAAAGCGCCAGTAATCAATAAAATTCAACGTATTTCTACGCCAGGTTTACGCAAGTATGCTGGTTCAACTGAACTACCGCGAATTTTAAACGGTTTAGGTGTTTCGATTGTTTCTACTTCTAAGGGAGTAATGACAGGTAAGCAAGCCAAAAAAGAAAATGTAGGCGGCGAATTATTGTGTTACGTTTATTAAATAATAAAACAAAAAAGAAATGTCTAGAGTTGGTAATAATCCTGTAGCGATAACTGAAGGCGTCTCCGTTGAGATCTTGGCCGATAAGTTAGTCGTAAAAGGAAAACTAGGTGAACTAGAACAACCATACGATGGAGTGTCTTTCGAACAAAACGAAGGTATCGTCACCGTAAAAAGAAATTCAGAATCAAAAGACCACAAGTCCAAGCATGGTTTATACCGTGCCCTGTTGGCTAACATGATCGAAGGTGTAAGCAAAGGCTTCACCAAAGAACTAGAATTAGTTGGAGTTGGATATCGTGCGTCAAATCAAGGTCAGAAGCTAGATTTAGCGCTAGGTTTTTCACACAACATCTTGTTGGACATTGCGCCAGAAGTAAAGGTAGAAACCATTTCTGAAAAAGGAAAAAACCCGATCATTAAACTGAGTTCTCACGACAAGCAGTTGGTTGGTTTTGTAGCGGCAAAGATTCGTTCTTTCCGTAGACCTGAGCCGTACAAAGGGAAAGGTATCAAATTCGTAGGGGAAATAATCAGAAGAAAAGCAGGTAAATCTGCATAAGTAGTTTAATATGGGACTAAGTAAAGAAGAAAGAAGACTAAGAATTCGTCGTCGTATTCGCAAAACCGTATCGGGAACTGCAGATGCACCACGCTTGTCAGTCTTTAGAAGCAACAAAGAAATTTACGCACAAATAATTGATGACTCAACTGGGAAAACCCTCGTTGCAGCTTCTTCAAGAGACAATAGCGTTAATGAAGAAAACAAACAATCAACCGCGACTGCTGTTGGTAAAAACATCGCAGAAAAGGCTATTGCAGCTGGAATCTCTGTCGTACGTTTTGACCGTGGCGGATACTTGTATCACGGGAGAGTGAAATCTCTTGCTGAAGGTGCGCGTGAAGGTGGATTAAAATTTTAATAAGCGAATATGTATCAAGATTATAAAAACGTTGAATTGGTAAAACCTGGAGGTCTCGAATTAAAAGATCGTTTAGTAGGGGTACAGCGTGTAACCAAAGTAACCAAAGGTGGACGTGCATTCGGATTTTCAGCCATCGTAGTTGTTGGAGATGAAAACGGTGTTGTTGGCCAAGGTTTAGGAAAATCTAAGGAAGTTGCTGAAGCAATTTCTAAAGCTGTAGAAGATGCCAAGAAAAATCTCGTTCGTATTCCTATTACTAACGGAACTGTTCCACACGAACAAAAAGGTAAATATGGCGGAGCCCGCGTATTCCTCAAGCCAGCATCTGCCGGTACAGGGGTAATTGCAGGTGGTGCCGTACGTGCAGTATTAGAAGCAGTGGGTGTACACAATGTACTTTCCAAGTCGCAAGGCTCTTCTAATCCACACAACGTAGTAAAAGCAACCTTCGACGCATTACTTCAATTGAGAAATGCAGCCACTGTTGCTCGTCAACGCGGTGTGTCTTTGGATAAAGTATTTAACGGATAATTCAGTTAGCCATGCAAAAAGTTAAAGTAAAACAAGTAAAAAGTAGCATCAAGCGTCTCAAAAAGCAAAAGCTTACCCTTGAAGCACTTGGTTTAAGAGGAATTGGAAAAGAAGTCGTTCACGACGCTACACCAAACATCCTTGGAATGATAAAAAAAGTTGCTCACTTAGTTTCTGTTTCAGAAGCATAAATCGTAGATATGAACTTAAGTAATATACAACCCGCAGAGGGATCCACGCATAAAAATTCAAAACGTCTTGGCCGTGGTCAAGGTTCTGGAAAAGGTGGTACTGCTGCTCGTGGTCACAAAGGAGCAAAATCACGCTCAGGTTATTCTAAGAAATTAGGATTTGAAGGAGGTCAAATGCCTTTACAACGTCGAGTTCCTAAATTTGGATTTACAAACATCAACCGTAAAGAATACCAAGGGATCAACTTGGACACACTTCAAGGTTTGGTAGATGAAAAAAGAATCAAAGACACCTTAGGCTTTGATGCTATTGTTGAATTGCGTCTTGCTCGTAAAAATGAATTGGTTAAAATTCTTGGCCGTGGCGAATTAAAAGCTGCCATCAAAGTTAGTGCCCACAAATTTACTGCTACTGCAAAAGCCGCTATCGAAGCTGCAGGTGGAGAAGCTATTGAATTATAATTAACGATGAAGAAATTTTTAGAAACCCTAGTCAATATTTATAAAATAGAAGAATTGCGTAACCGTATTGGGTTGACGTTAGTGATTCTACTTATATATCGCTTTGGCGCGCAAATTACTTTACCAGGAATTGATGCCGTTCAGCTTGCTGAGCTCGGAAACCGAACTGGTGGAGGAGGACTTCTAGGTGTTTTAAATATGTTTACGGGTGGTGCCTTTGCCAATGCTTCTGTATTTGCACTAGGAATTATGCCGTATATTTCTGCTTCTATTGTAGTTCAATTGATGGGAATTGCCATTCCTTATCTTCAAAAATTACAGAAAGAAGGAGAAAGTGGACGTAAAACATTGAACCAAATTACACGATGGCTAACCATTGCAATTTGTGTGGTTCAAGCTCCAGCTTACCTCTTTGGCCTTGGCGCCTTAGGTGTTCCTGATTCAGCCTTTGTGCTTGGTAAAGGATTGAGTTTTATGGTACCTTCTGTCATTATACTTGTGACAGGTACAATCTTCGCCATGTGGTTAGGAGAAAAGATCACAGACAAAGGTATTGGTAATGGTATCTCCCTTTTAATTATGGTTGGTATTATTGCAACCCTTCCGCTTTCTTTTGCTCAAGAAGTTGTTTCAAGAGTGTCTGAAAACAATGGTGGTTTAATCCTCATTTTAATCGAATTGATTCTTTGGATAGTCATTATTGTTTTGTCTATTCTATTGGTTATGGCTGTGCGCCAGATTCCAGTTCAATATGCTCGACGTACACAAGGAGCTACAAACGAGACAAATGTTTTTGGTTCACGCCAGTACATCCCGTTAAAGTTAAACGCCTCTGGTGTTATGCCAATAATTTTTGCACAAGCGATCATGTTCGCTCCTGCCTATGTTGGAAGACTTATAGGTGATAGCGATGTAGGACAATGGTTACAAGTTAA
>JAURDG010000036.1 GCA_030828025.1 Flavobacteriaceae bacterium
GAGCGCGAAGCCTTTTTATCGCTTTGCTCAGAGCGAAAAACACTAGAACGCATTCAACATATGCTCAAAACAGGGAAACCATTACGCAATTAATTATGAAAACCGCTTATATCGTACGGGCATATCGCACCGCAGTTGGAAAAGCACCACGTGGACTTTTCCGTTTTAAACGTCCAGATGAACTTGCCGCCGAAACCATTGCGCATTTAATGAACAGCATTCCCGAATTGGACAAAAAGAGAATTGACGATGTCATTGTCGGAAATGCCATGCCCGAAGCCGAACAAGGGTTAAATATGGCACGATTGATTTCACTTATGGGGCTTGAGACTGATGAGGTTCCGGGAGTTACCGTAAATCGTTATTGTGCTTCAGGTTTGGAAACCATCGCTATGGCAACGGCAAAAATTCAATCTGGCATGGCAGATTGCATCATTGCTGGCGGGTCAGAAAGCATGAGCTTTATCCCTTTTGGTGGCTACAAACCTGTTCCCGATTACGAATTGGTAAAAAAAGGAAAAGAAGATTATTATTGGGGTATGGGGTTAACCGCCGAGGCAGTTGCTAAGGAATATCAAATTTCTAGAGAAGACCAAGATGTATTTTCCTATGAATCACATCAAAAGGCACTGAAAGCACTTGAAAAAGAGACGTTTAAAGACCAAATTGTTCCCATTAAAATCGAAGAAACTTATTTGGAGGGTAACACTAAAAAAACACGTAGTTATGTGGTCGATACCGACGAAGGTCCACGTGCAGATACGGCACTTGACAAACTAGCAAAATTACGCCCCGTTTTTTCGGCAGGCGGTTCGGTTACTGCTGGAAATGCATCACAAACAAGCGATGGTGCTGCCATGGTGTTGGTCATGAGTGAAGACATGATGAAAGAACTACACCTAACGCCCATAGCACGACTTGTCAGCTATGCAGCGGCTGGTGTACCGCCACGCATCATGGGTATTGGCCCAGTGGCTGCCGTGCCTAAAGCACTAAAGCAAGCTGGACTGGAGCAAAAAGACATCGATTTAATTGAACTCAATGAAGCCTTTGCTTCACAATCATTGGCGGTAATTCGAACCTTGGAGCTAGATCCAGCAATCATCAATGTTAACGGTGGCGCCATAGCACTTGGGCATCCTCTCGGCTGTACAGGAACCAAACTATCTGTTCAGCTATTTGATGAGATGAAAAAACGAAATAACAAATACGGTATGGTGACCATGTGTGTCGGAACAGGTCAAGGTGCCGCTGGAATTTTTGAACGATTTTAACACCTATTTATGGAAACAGTAGCACAAAAACTAACACGAGGAGGCGCATTTATCTTACAAGAAACCAACGCCCAAGATATTTTTACGCCAGAAGAATTTACCGAAGAACAGCGCATGATGCGCGAAGCCATTCAGGAGTTTGTGGACAGAGAAGTAAGCCCTGCACGGCAGCGTTTTGACAACTGCGATTACGATTACACTTTTGAGCTGATGCAAAAGATTGGCGACATGGGGTTTTTGGGCATTAGCGTTCCCGAAGCCTATGGCGGAATGGGTATGGGTTTTGTTGACACCATGCTGGTTTGTGAATATATTTCGGGTGCATCGGGTTCGCTATCCACGGCTTTTGGCGCACATACAGGAATTGGCACGATGCCTATCGTTCTGTACGGAAACGAAGAACAAAAGCAAAAATATGTACCCAAACTAGCTAGTGGCGAATGGATTGGCTGTTATTGCCTTACGGAGCCGACGGCAGGTTCTGACGCAAATAGCGGCAAGACAAAAGCTGTTTTGTCTGATGATGGGTCGCATTATTTGATTTCAGGGCAAAAAATATGGATTTCTAATGCAGGATATGCCGATTTGATGATTGTTTTTGCTCGTATCGAAAATGATAAAAACATCACAGGGTTTATCATTCCTAATGACCCTGAAAATGGTATTTCCATGGGCGAGGAAGAACATAAATTAGGCATCAAGGCTTCTTCAACACGACAAGTGTTTTTTAACGAAACCAAAGTCCCCGTTGAAAACATGCTTTCTGAGCGAGGCAATGGGTTTAAAATCGCCATGAATGCCCTAAACGTAGGTCGTATCAAACTTGCTGTCGCTACCCTTGATGGACAGCGACGTGTCCTAAACGAAGCCATCAGCTTTGCCAATCAACGGGTACAATTCAAAACACCCATTGCTCAGTTTGGTGCCATCAAACAGAAACTTGCCAATATGGCAACCTTTTTGTACGCCGGTGAAGCTGCTTGTTATCGAGCAGCAAAAAACATCGAAGACCGCATCGGCTTGCGCAAAGCAGCTGGCAATAGTCATCAAGAAGCAGAGCTTAAAGGCGTTGAAGAATATGTAATTGAGTGCTCTATTCTAAAAGTTGCTTGTTCGGAACATACCCAATTCACTACAGATGAAGGTATTCAAATTATGGGCGGCATGGGCTTCTCGTCCGAAACACCCATGCAAACCGCTTGGCGTGATACGCGAATAGCCCGCATTTATGAAGGTACCAACGAAATTAATCGTATGCTTTCTGTAGGCATGCTCATCAAAAAGGCAATGAAAGGACAACTGGATTTGATAGGTCCAGCTACGGCTGTGGGTGAGGAACTTTTGGGCATTCCAGATTTTTCTATACCTGATTTTAGTGCTCCATTAAGTCAAGAAAAGTATATCCTCAAAAATTTAAAAAAGGTATTCCTGATGATTGCCGGAGCTGGTGTTCAAAAATACGGCACCGAACTTGAAGAACATCAGCAACTCCTGTTGGCTGTCGCTGACATTTTGATTGAAATATATATGGCAGAATCTGCGGTATTGCGTGCGGAAAAACACGTGGGCATTTCGGGCTTGGAAGCACAAGAATATCAGGTGGCACTTAGTCAGTTGTATTTGTATCAAGCCGTAGAAAAAATAAACACAAAAGGCCGTGAAGCTATTCTTGGGTTTGCAGAAGGTGATGAACAAAAAGCCTTGCTTATGGGGCTTAAGCGATTTACGAAATATTATACGTATCCCAACGCCATCGCCTTACGAAATAAAGTGGCTGAAAAACTAAGTACAGAAAACCTTTATTGCTTCTAGTATGAATCGCCTTTTCTTTCTGTTACTGTTGGGAGCAATCAGTATTTATGGGCAGCAAGACACACGCATGTATGCCATAATTGACGCTGTGTCTTCTGATCGTATCATTCAAGACGTTGCCACACTTGCCAATTTTGGCACCCGTCATACACTTAGCGATACGCTTTCACAAACACGAGGTATTGGTGCCGCCAGACGATGGATCAAAAAATCATTTGAACAAATTAGTGCAGACTGTGGCAATTGTTTGGAAATAGTGGAGCAAAAAAATGAATTTGCTGCTGACGGAAGGCGGCTTACTCATGACGTTTGGATTAACAATATTGTCGCTATTCAACGCGGAACCGTACACCCGAACAGATTTGTTTTGATGAGTGGTGATATCGATTCTAGAGTGAGTGACCCAAATGACTTCACTTCGGATGCCCCAGGAGCTAACGACAACGCAACAGGCATGGCAGGAACGCTCGAGGCTGCCCGAGTGCTCAGCCAATATACGTTTGAAAACAGCATTGTTTACGTAGGTTTATCTGGAGAGGAACAAGGCTTGTATGGCGGCAAGGGATTAGCTCAATACGCCATTGACAACAATTGGGAAATTATTGGTGTGCTAAACAACGATATGATTGGGAACATCGAGGGAGTTGATGGTGTGATAGACAACCGAACATTCCGCATTTTTTCTGAGCCAACACCTGTTACCGAAACAGAACAAGCACGAAAACAGCGCCGTTTTTATGGTGGCGAAGTAGATGGCATCTCACGCCAACTGGCGCGCTATGTGCATCGCACCACAAAAACCTATATGCCGGAACTCAATCCCATGCTTATTTATCGATTGGATCGATTTGGGCGTGGTGGACACCACCGCCCGTTTAATGATGTGGGCTTTGCGGGCATTCGCATCATGGAAGCACATGAAAATTACAATCGACAGCATCAGGATATCCGCACCGAAAACGGTATTGCTTATGGAGATGTTTTATCTGGTGTAAATGCCGCTTACGCTGCAAAACTTACTGCAGTGAATGCCATCACACTTGCTTCATTGGCGTGGGCACCAGCCGCACCCAAAGAAGTAGCCATCGGAGGAGTGGTAGCGCCTAGCGCACGACTAGAATGGACAGCTTCAGAAAGCCCTTTTGTAGTTGGATATAAGGTTTATTGGCGCGATACCACCTCACCCATTTGGCAGTACAGCAAATATGTGGCTAATGGTTCACAAATAACACTTGAGGGCGTGGTGCTGGACAACTATTTGTTTGGCATTGCAGCTGTGGGCGCCGATGGACACGAAAGTCCTGTTGTCTTTCCTTCAAGGGTACTGCGCTAATTCAATATTTTTAGTAAATTAGCCAAGAACGAACCCAAATCTGTTCTACACTTTTTCGTTCTGATCTTGTTTCGAGCTTTTTTGGGGAAATAAACCTCAAATGAAAAGTCTTTACCTATTCCTATTATTCTTCTTTACCTCCCTCGTATATGCGCAAATCAACTTTGAAAAGGGATATATTATCGACAACAATGACAATAAAACAATCTGTTTTATAAAAAACATGGATTGGCGAAACAATCCAACAAGATTTGAATACAAAATTTCTGAATCTAGTGAAGTGAAAATTGGAGATCTAAATTCGGTTAAAGAATTTGGTGTTGATAACGTTTCAAAGTTTATTAGACAACAAGTGAACATAGATAGATCTAGTGAATCTTTAACCAAATTGAGCAATACAAAAGCACCAATCTTTAATGAAGAAGTGCTCTTTTTAAACGTGTTTATAGAAGGTCCAGCAAGTTTGTATTTTTACAAAGATGGCGACTTAAAAAGGTTTTTCTTTGATACAGGCGATAAGAAAATAAAACAACTTATCTATAAATCTTATTTCATAACACAAAAAGGAAAAAGCGAAGCTTCGTCCTCCCTTGTAAGTCAAAACAAAACCTATCAAAATCAACTTTGGAGCGAGCTCAATTGCGGAAGTCTTAAATTGAATACTGTCAAAAATGTAGAATATGTAAAAGCTGATTTGGTTCGTTTATTTAAAAACTACAATAATTGCATTGGAACACCATACATTAACTACTTGGCGAGTAAAAAAGGGCTAAGAACAAAAATAAACCTGCGGCCTGGAATTAATTGGTCATCCTTTTCCATAAACAATTCAGCTTCAAGCATCAAAGACGCTAATTTTGACGATTTGCTGACCTTTAGACTGGGGTTGGAATTCGAATTAATTTTACCCTTTAACAACGATAAATGGGCTTTATTATTAGAACCTAACTATCAATATTTTAAATCTGAAGTTGAATTAACCGACGTTAAAGGAGCATTTGCTAAAGCGGATTATTCATCTATTGAGCTACAAATGGGTGTACGGCATTATTTCTTCATAACGAAACATAATAGTGTATATGTAAACCTTTTGTACATCATTGATGTGGTAAACAATTCAGTCATCGATTATACGCCAGGAATAGATTTAGAGCTCAATACAGGTGGTAATCTCGGCCTAGGAATTGGGCATCATTGGAATAGAAAATACAGTCTTGAAGCTCGATACTATTCCCCAAAAAATACCTTTAGGCAATACCCCGCTTGGAATTCCAATTATCAAACGGTCGCTTTGATTTTTGGCTACACGCTATTCTAAAGATATATGAATAGGTAGTAATATTATCGAATCATTTTCTGCAAAAGTGTTCAAGAATAACCTCAAATCAATATTTTTAGTAAATTAGCCAAGAACGAACTCAAATCTGTTCTACTCGTAATCAAGCTGATTATTGTTTCGTGCTTTTTGGGGGATTTCAATAAGTCGTTAATACGACACTAACATTAACCTTAAAATCTACAAGATGCATTCAGAACTAAAATTAACCTCAATCGGTATCAGTTATCTAGACCAAGCCCGAAAATGGACCTTTTTCCTGTCTATCATAGGCTTTATAGCTACAGCATTTATTGTCATTATAGCCCTGTTTTTTGGCAGTATTATGGCCTCGCTAAACGAATTTTCAGGAGGCATGAGCGGAGCAGTAAGTTCAGGTATGATTACCGTAATATACCTGATAATTGGTATTGTTTACTTTTTTATATCCTTGTATTTATACCGTTTTTCGGTACGAACCAAAGCAGCCATTCACGAGCAAGATAGCGCACAATTAGAGGACGGACTTAAAAACCTGAAATCATACTGGAAATTGACTGGTATCATAACCCTGGTGGGCATAGCGGTCTATGCGGTGGCTTTAGTGCTTATGCTTATTGGCGGCATGGCCATGTTTGCGATGAGCTAAGGGCTACAAAAACCCCTTCTCTTTCATCCAGTCGTCGTTGTACATTTTACCAACATAACGACTACCAGAATCGTGGAGCAACACCACAACGACGTCATCCGGGCCAAAGTGCTGCTTGAGTTGCAACACACCCTTTACGGCGGCACCGCAAGAGTTTCCGGCAAAAATGCCCTCTTCGCGTGCTAGTTTTCGTGTGTAAATAGCCGCATCTTTGTCGGTAACTTTTTCAAAGCCATCAATTAAGTCGAAGTCCACATTCTCAGGGAGTATGTCTTCGCCAATTCCTTCCGTGATGTAGGGATAGATTTCTTTTTCGTCAAAGATGCCTGTTTCGTGGTACTTCTTAAATACAGAACCATAGGTATCGATGCCCCATATTTTAATATTGGGGTTTTGCTCTTTTAAATATTTACCCACACCCGAAATGGTACCACCTGTGCCCACACCCACCACAAAATGCGTGATTTTGCCGTCGGTTTGTTTCCAAATTTCAGGACCTGTTTGTTCGTAATGTGCTACGGCATTGGACGGATTATCGTACTGATTCACATACCACGCATTGGGCGTTTCCTCGGCAATTCGTTTGGAGGTTGAGTAATACGAGCGCGGATCATCAGGTGCCACGTTTGTTGGACACACAATGACTTCAGCACCTACAGCACGTAGAATATCAAACTTTTCTTTGGACTGCTTGTCTGTTGACACACAAATCAGTTTATAGCCCTTCACAATTGCGGCAAGTGCCAACCCCATGCCTGTATTGCCAGAGGTTCCTTCCACGATGGTACCACCCGGTTTTAGGCGACCATCGGCTTCGGCATCTTCCACCATTTTTAATGCCATGCGGTCTTTTACAGAGCTGCCCGGATTAAAATATTCCACTTTTGCTAACACTAAGGCATCAACTTCACTGGTTAGTTTGTTTAACCGAATAAGTGGCGTGTTGCCAATCGTCTCGAGTATATTGTTTACATAATGCATCTGGCAAAGGTAGTCATTGGTTTTAGGCTAAACCAAATTTATGGATTGATTTTAAGGGCTTGTGTTGGTGGTATTCGTGAAATAATCATGGACGGCAAAATCAGTAAGACCAAGCACATAATCATCGTAAGTGTGTTTAGCCAAAGCACCGTAGCAACATCGATGTAAACAGGAACTTCATGCACATAATACGTAGCAGGATCTAAGGAAATGATTCCAGTCTTATGTTGCACAAACAGCAATCCCAAACCAATAATATTGCCCCAAAAAAGACCAACACCAATCAGATAGGCTCCTTGAATAAGGAAAAGACGTTGGATGGATATGATTGGAGCACCTAGAACTCGCGTAATCCCAATCAGTTGTGTCTGCTCCAAAATAAGCACCAATATTGCGGTTATCATATTTACACCACCAACCACAATCATAATGATAATGATGAGTGAAATGTTTGTGCTAAACAACCGAATCCAGTTAAAGATTTCGGGGAATTGCTCCTCAATATGCTGTACATCAATCAGTGCGTCAATGCTGTCATAGACCAAATCGCTAGCGGCTTTAAGGTCGGAATCATCCTTTAAAAAAACTTCTAAAGCTCCCGTCTGGGTATTGTCCCATTTATATAGCGAGCGTACCAAATCAATATGTCCCAACACATAGGTTTCATCGTAATCGGCAAATCCAGTGGTAAACAATCCGACTAGCGTACAGGTTCTTCGTTTTGGTAGTGTTGAAGCATCCGAGGCAAAATACAATGGAACACGTTCGCCGAGTTGAAGCGATAGTTTTTGGGCGAGCTTGTGAGACATCCATAGCTGATCGGCAGTAGGAATGGATAACGAATCTGCTGTTGCAAAAAATGAAAAAAACTCGACTTGAAAAGAGCTATCAATACCCTTAAAAACAATACCATCAAAAGCATCCTTATACAGCACCACACCTGGCACATAAGCCACAGACTGTACCGCCTTGGTGTTGGGCAATTTAAGAATGTTGTTGCGCATGATTCCTGCCGCATCAAGAGGTTTTTGCGTTTGTATGCCTTGGCTGTTTTCTAGTGCTGATACCCGAATATGACCGCTAAAAGAAGCCACTTTATCGCCGATATTCTTTTGCATTCCCACACCAGTGCCCAAGGCAATGAGCATGGTAATCACACCTAGAGCGATAGCGATTATTCCGATCCGAATAATCGGTCCCGAAACGCTGCTTTTATAAGCACGTTGTCCAATAATTCTACGAGCAATGAACCAACTGAAACGCACAGCACTATCTTTCTGGTAAAAGTAGGTATATTTTGACGACTCCTTTACAAAGGAAGTTCAACTTTTAGACGTTCGAGCATGGCAAACACGGCAGGGCAAACGGCAACATTCTTCGCCGTAATTGCTGTAAGTTGATGAAACTTTGCCCGATCAGTATGCGGAAATTCACGACATGCCTTGGGTCTATCCGCATAAATACTACAATAATTATCAGCACCTAAAAAAGGGCACGGGAGCTGTTGCAACACCTTATCACCCTCCTCATCTATGCGTAAATAAGTTGTTTCAAAATCAGATGGTCGCATCTTTAATCGCTTACTAATACGCTTTATATCTGACGCAACAAACAGCGGACCTGTGGTTTTACAACAATTGGCACACGTCAAACAATCGATTTCTTGAAACACCTCTTGGTGTAAATTGCCCATCACTTGGTCTAGTTGTTTGGGCTTGCGTTTTTTTATCTTATTCAGATATTTCGCATTTTCTTGTTGTGCTGCGGCTGCCTGTTCAGGAAGTTTTTCTGGCAATATCACTATGGGATATTTAAATATTTGTGGGTTTGCAAAGAGGCGAGCCATTTTGGATGATCCAATACGTGCTGTACAATCAGCGGAATTGCTTGTTCGCGTCTGCTCCACTCAGGTTGTAGGTACAGCTTGCAGTTTTCCGCAACATGTTCGGCTTGCTGCTCAGCAAATTGCAAATCGTCTTTGTTGTAAACAATTACTTTTAACTCATTCGCAGCTGTGTAAATACTCTCTTTTGGCAACATCCGTTTTTTGGGCGAAAGACAAATCCAGTCCCAAGTTCCTGTCAACGGGTATGCGCCCGACGTTTCAATATGCGTTTGCATTCCTGCTGCTTTCAGCGCTTGGGTTAGCGGATGCATGTTCCACATGAGCGGTTCGCCACCCGTAATGACTACCACATCGGAGTACTGTTTGGCTTGAGCAACAATCGTCTCAATATTGGTAGGTGGATGAAGGTTTGCATCCCAGCTTTCTTTTACGTCGCACCAATGGCAACCCACATCACAACCACCAATTCGAATAAAAAAAGCAGCACTGCCTTTGTGGTAGCCCTCGCCTTGAATGGTATAAAAAGCCTCCATTAGCGGAAGTGCATGACCAGTATTGACAGCCTTTTGGCGTGCTTCGTCCATTTATGATGCGTTTCGGGTGTATGCCAGCATCGTATTTTGGAGCAGCATGGCTATGGTCATAGGTCCTACTCCTCCCGGAACGGGTGTGATGTAGCTTGCTTTTTCCTTGACTTGGTCGTAGTGCACATCGCCTACAATA
>JAURDG010000081.1 GCA_030828025.1 Flavobacteriaceae bacterium
AAACAAAATTCACTCCTTTGACCGTGCGCCCGTCTTTTACATCCAAACAAGGAATTATTCTTTTGGTCAGCATCTTAGGGTTGGTCTAATTGATATTTTTCTAATTCTTTTAGCGATATGTTCCCTTCGTAAATGGCTTTACCAATAATGGCAGCGGCACAGCCCAATTCTTCCAGTTGGTAAAGGTCGTCCATATTGCTTACTCCTCCTGAAGCAATTAAGGCTAATTCGGGCAGTTCTGTTAATAGTTCATAATACAATTCCAAAGAAGGTCCAGCGAGCATGCCATCTTTGGCGACATCAGTGCACAAAACGTACGCAAAGCCTTTGGCAGTATAGTCTTTTACAAAATCAATCACATCAATGCCCGAATCTTTTTCCCAACCATGCGTGGCAATGCGGCGATTTTTAGCATCAGCACCCAGAATCAATCGTTCAGCGCCAAATTTCTGCAGCCAATCCATAACCAATTCAGGCGCATCTACGGCAATACTACCCAACGTAACTTGTCGAGCACCGCAATCAAAAGCGGTCTGCAAGTCATCTTTCGATTTTATGCCGCCACCAAAATCAACGCTCAGGACTGTTTTGGTAGCGATTTGCTCTAAAATCTTGTAATTAACGATGTGCTTGGCGCGTGCGCCATCCAAGTCCACTACATGAACGTGCGTTACCCCAGCATCCTCAAACGATTTTGCCACGTCTAAGGGCGATTCGCTATATACTTTTTTGGTGTCGTAGGCTCCTTTGGTCAGGCGTACACATTGCCCATTGATGATGTCTATAGCAGGAATAAGAATCATAGTGCTAAAAAGTTTTTAAGTAGTTGTGCGCCCACTGCTCCACTTTTTTCGGGATGAAATTGGGTGCCATAAAAATTATCTTTCGCCAAGGCTGCTGCAAAAGGCACAGCATAGGTACATGCGCCAATCAAATCTTCATTGGGCATGGCATAAAAGCTATGGACCAAATAAAAATGACTGTTTTGAGGAATGCCGTCAAACAAAACGCCTTTTCCTTGCACCGTGTTCCAGCCCATGTGTGGAACATTTAATTCTGTAGTAAAACGCACGACCTCAGTATCAAAAATCTTGAGTCCTTCGGTATTGCCTTCTTCAGTATGGTTACACATCAATTGCATGCCCAAGCAAATGCCCAAAACAGGTTGTGTTAATGTAGGAATAAGCGTCTCTAGCCCTGATGCACGGAGTTTTTCCATAGCAGAACTCGCCTCGCCTACACCAGGAAAAATGACATGCGAAGCCGCTTTGATGACTGCAGCATCATCGCTAAGCACAGCTGTCGTTCCCAATCGAGCTAAGGCAAAGCGTATGCTTTGGATGTTCCCAGCACCATAATCTACAATCACAACACTCATAGTTGACCTTTGGTAGAGGGTAAAACCAACTTTTCGGCATCTCGTTTTAAAGCAGCTTTAATGGCTTTGGCAAAAGCCTTAAATATGGCTTCTATTTTGTGATGCTCGTTGTGGCCTTCTGCTTTGATGTTTAGATTGGCTTTTGCCCCATCTGCAAACGATTTAAAGAAGTGGAAAAACATTTCTGTAGGCATTTTGCCAATCATTTCTCGTTTGAATTTTGCATCCCACATTAGCCACGCACGTCCACCAAAATCTAAGGAAACTTGCGCCAGACAATCGTCCATAGGTAAACAAAAGCCATAGCGCTCTATGCCCAGTTTATTGCCAAGTGCCATGCCAAAAGCTTCGCCCAAGGCAATAGCCGTATCTTCAATGGTGTGGTGCTCGTCCACTTCCAAATCGCCCATGCACTTTAGCGTTACATCCACACCGCCGTGGCGTGCCAACTGATCGAGCATATGGTCAAAAAAGACAATGCCCGTGTCAATGTCGCTTTTTCCTGTGCCGTCCAAATTAAGCTCAATCGCAATATCGGTTTCGTTTGTTTTACGGGTATGTGTTATACGGCGTGCGCCTGCTTTAAGTAAGGTATAAATCGCTTCCCAAGTAGCGGTTTGCAAGGTAATGCTCGATGCTAGGTCTTGGTTTACTTCTTCGCTTAATCGATCATCATGTTGTAGCCAAATACCTTGTGCACCAAGGTTTTTTGCCAGTTGCATATCGCTCAACCTGTCGCCAATCACAAAGGAGTTGGCTAAATCGTATTCGGCGTTATTAAGATATTGTGTCAGCATCCCCGTTTTGGGTTTGCGTGTGGGTGCATTGTCTGCGGGCAGGCTTTTATCGATAAAAATTTCATCAAAAATGACACCTTCATTTTTAAAGACATTGAGCATAAAATCGTGCGTAGGCCAAAAAGTATCTTCTGGAAAACTGTTCGTTCCCAAGCCATCCTGATTGGTAACCATGACCAATTCGTAATCCAATTCTTTGGCAATACGCCCAAGGTATTGAAACACACCCGGATAAAATTCGAGCTTAGTAAGTGCATCCAATTGGTAATCTTGTGGCTCCAACGCCAATGTCCCATCTCGATCGATAAACAATACTTTTTTCATGTTGATATGGCATTACATGCTGCAATAAGCAATTCGTTTTCTTCTTTGGTTCCAATGCTGATGCGTAGGGTGTTTTCGCAGTTCGTTTGTGTAGATCGATTGCGCACCACTATCTGTTTTTGCAAGAGTTCGTCATAGCGTTTGTGTGCATCATCGACACGTACCAAAAGGAAATTCGCATCAGATGGGTAAATAGCTTTTATCCAGGCTATATTTTTTAACTGGTTAGCAATCCTATCACGCTCTGAACACAAGTCTTTTACTTGTGCTGCCACAATGTCTTTTTTAGAAAGTGCTTCTATGGCCTTTTGTTGGCTTAGGGTATTGATATTGTAGGGTGGTTTTATTTTGTGTAGCAATTTGATGATGTCGGGATGCGCTATGGCAATTCCAAGGCGCAATCCGGCCAAACCAAAGGCTTTGGACAGGGTTTGGGTAACGATAAGGTTGTTAAAGTTAACCAATTGGGTCAACCAGCTTGGTCGATTGGTAAAATCAATATAAGCTTCATCAATGACCACCAAGCCATCAAAACCGTTTAGTAGTTCTTCAATTGCCTCTTGGTTAAACAGATTACCACTAGGGTTGTTTGGGCTGCACAGAAAAATAGCTTTGGTGTTTGGTGTAACTGCTGCCAATATTTTATCGGGAGCAAGCTGAAAATCTTCAGTAAGCGGTACCTCGCAAATACGCACACCATTGATGTTTGCCAATACTGCGTACATCCCATAGGTTGGGGGCATCAAGATTACCTCGTCTTTATTGGGTGTGCAAAAAGCTCTAAAAATCAAATCTAAAATCTCGTCACTTCCATTCCCAATAAGTAATTGATCGACGGAACAACCTCGTAAGTTAGCAATTACTTGTTTTAATTGGAGTTGTACAGGGTCGGGATAGCGATTTACAGTCGATTGATTTGGATTTTCATTGGCGTCCAAAAAAACCCATTCTCCATCTGTGGCAGAGAATGAATCGCGTGCCGATGTATAGGGCGAAAGTGCCAACATTTCGGGGCGTGCCCAAACCGATAAGATAAATTTTTTAGCCATTGTTCAAATCGTTTAATCGAAGACTAACTGCATTTTTGTGTGCATCAAGCCCTTCGGCAGCCGCCATAGCCTCGATGTGTGGCCCTAAGTTTTTAATGCCATTAGCACTGATGCGCTGAAAGGTAATCGCTTTTAAAAACGCATCCAAATTAACACCACTGTACTGTTTGGTATAGCCATTGGTTGGTAAGGTGTGGTTCGTTCCAGAGGCGTAATCGCCAGCACTTTCGGGTGTATAATTCCCAATAAAAACAGAGCCAGCATTGATGATACCACCAACAAACAAATCTTCATTTTCCACGCAAGCAATATAGTGCTCGGGGCCGTATTCGTTAATAAAGTCAAGTGCCTCTTGTTCCGTATCAAAATAAAGCCCTACAGAGTTTTCTAGTGCCGCTTGGGCAATATCTTTTCGGGGTAATTGTTGTAGCTGGATTTCAATCTCAGCAGTCACTTCTTTTATTATATTTTCCTCAAGTGCCACCAATATGACCTGACTATCTTTTCCGTGTTCTGCTTGGGATAATAAGTCTGCAGCCACATATTTTGGGTTTGCAGTGGCATCTGCCACGACCAACAATTCAGAGGGGCCGGCTGGCATATCAATTGCGGTTTGGTATTGTGTTGCTTTCTGCTTGGCAACCGTCACAAACTGATTTCCGGGACCAAAAATTTTATAGACTTTAGGAATGCTTTCTGTCCCAAACGTCATGGCTGCAATAGCTTGAATACCACCAACCTGTGCTACAAGGTTAATACCACATTTTTGCGCTGCATAGCGAATAGCTGCAGGAACACCTGATTTATTTGGAGGAGTACACAACACAATTTCATTGCAACCTGCAATTTGTGCTGGAATAGCAAGCATCAAGACGGTAGAGAACAGCGGTGCCGTGCCTCCAGGAATATAAATCCCCACTTTATCTATCGGCTTTTTGACTTGCCAGCACGACACGCCTTCTTGTGTGTCCAATCGCACCACGTCTGTTTGTTGTGCCTTGTGAAAAGCATAAATGTTTTCATAAGCCACATCTATGGCACGAATAAGTTCGGGCGATAATTCACTTTGGGCATTAGCAAATGCATCTTGCGCAAGCATAACATCCGCAACAGGAACCTTATCAAACTTTTCACTATAGACACGCACAGCGGTGTCGCCATTCTTTTGTACGGCTGTAAAAATTTCGTCAACAATAGGTTCAATAGATGAAAAATCAGCTGTTGGACGCTGTATAAACGTCTGCCAAGTACTTCTATCAGGATTGGATGTAAACCTCATTATTGTATCATTCGTTCAATTGGACAAACCAAAATATCTCGTGCGCCAGCCGCTTTAAGCTCATCAACCATTTGCCAAAAGGTATTTTTGTTTACTACGGAATGTAATGAGCTCCAACCTTCTTCAACAAGCGGCATAACTGTTGGACTTTTAAGTACGGGCAACAAGGCAGAAACACGTGCTATAGCATCGTTAGGGACGTTCATAATCACATAACGCGAATTTTTCCCAGCATTGACCGCACGAATGCGGAACAATAAAGTATCAAGTAGGGTTTGCTTTTCTTCTGATAATTCGTTGCCACCAACCAATACCGCCTGCGACTTAAATAGCACTTCCACCTCTTTTAGGTTATTTTTAAACAGGGTACTTCCACTAGAAACGATATCACAGATTGCATCGGAGAGCCCAATATTGGGTGCAATTTCCACCGAGCCATTGATGATGTGTAATTCGGCGTTTATGCCCCAGGCATCTAAATGTTTTTGAACAGTTTTGGGATAAGATGTCGCTATTTTTTTGCCTTCAAAATCCTTAACGCTGGTGTAGGCAGCATCTTTTGGAACCGCCATAGACACACGGCATTTCGAAAAGCCCAACTCCTCGTGTATCGTTAAATCTTCCCCTTTTTCTACGAGTAGATTTTCGCCTATAATCGCCAAATCGACCACCCCATCACGAAGGTATTGCGGGATGTCGCCGTTTCGCAGGTAATAAATTTCTATGGGAAAACCCGATGCTGTTGTTTTTAGCTGGTCTTTTCCGTTGTTTACAGAAATGCCACAGTCCTTGAGGAGTTTCAAGGAATCTTCGTTAAGCCTTCCTGCCTTTTGAATCGCTATGCGTATGTTTTCTTTTTCCATAATTGATACAAAAAAACCCGTTTGAGTTGCTTCAAACGGGTTGTTCGGTTATCTGTACACCTCACCTAGCTCGTTTGAAACGATGATTTTACGTGGTAGTGTGTATGTATTGTTTTCATTTGTTTGCAAATATCGAACTTTTTTTTAAAATCCTACTGATTTCCCAAAATAAGTGGCAATCCATCTTTTCCGTTGCCAACAACGATGACTTTGCTGTTGGGAGATTCAGCTAATTTTAAGGTTGCTTCAATCCCTTTTTCCTTTAAAATATTGGATGTCAGTGATGCGGCCAAAATTCGGTTTGCAGCAGCTTTTCCCTCAGCGTCTATACGTACTTTTTCTGCTTCTTGGCGTGCTTTTTCTAAACGAAATTCATATTCCAAAGCTTCTTGCTCTTGGGTGAGTTTTCGCTGAATTGCTTCTTTAATGGATATCGGAAGGGTTACATCACGCACCAACACGGAGTTTAATTGTACATGCTGCCCTTCGACTTTGCGCTTGGTTTCCTCAAATATTTCATTTTGAATGGCATCACGCTTGGTTGAATATAGTTGCTCAGGTGTATAGCGCCCAATTACTGAACGTGCTACGGCACGAATTTCAGGAACAATAACAATACCTAGGTAGTTTTCTCCTTTGGTTTTATGTAGCAGTCCTAATTCGTCCAGTTTAGGTTGA
>JAURDG010000233.1 GCA_030828025.1 Flavobacteriaceae bacterium
AGTATAGGTAGTATGAATATCATAAGCCTTATAAGCATAACGAAACTCTACATGATCCCCAAAAAGAGTGTTTAACGAAAACTGGGCACTTTGCGCATGGCTTTTTCCATCCAAATTGTAGAATGAAATGGCGCCTGGTGTTTCCCAATCCACGACAACCCGATTTGTAAAGCGTGTGCGGTACAAATCAACAGCCATATCGAACGGCTGATCAAACAATGACCACTTTTGCATTAAACTAAACCCGTAGTTCCATGCCCGTTCGGGCAATAATCCGTACATCGCTGCTTTAGGATTTGCTACATCAAGTTGTCGCTGGCTGCCCAAAAACTTTTGGTTTTCAGCAAAAATACTGGACACCCTTCTGCCCTCGCCTGCCGACATACGAACAATGGTTTTGTTGTCATTTAAGGCATAGCGCAAATGCGCTCGTGGCGTAACAAAAGTTCCTATGGTGTTATGTAGGTCAATACGTGCACCCAAAATTAGATTGAAATTATCCAAATTATCATAACTATACTCAAAGAAACTACCGAAATTATATTCGCTGCGATTAAGTTTGATTTGCTCTAGTTGCTCATCATACAAATCAACCATGTACTGCGCACCCGCTTTAAACTTGTGCTGCGTATTGCCCAAAATAGATTGATAGACCAAGTGATGAAAATAGCTGGTGTAGGTAACATCGTGCGTTCTATTCCCAAAATACGCCTCCTGATTGTGGCGGCTAATCGCCGTTTGAAATCCAAAACTTTGGTAGGGAATATTCGGATTCACATAGCCCGTTTTTACTGTAAAATCCCATTTATTGGTGTTTATTTCGCCACCCCAAAATTGATTTTCGAACTTGTGCTTTTCTGGATGATAAGCCAGTTGACCTATTTGCTTTTCGTCCGACACCACATTAAAACTAGCAAAACCTACCCACCCTTTTTCGGCATCAATGTACTGCCAGCGGTTCAATAAATTGATTTGTTCTGCCAACGGAGCATCCAAAAAGCCATCAGCATTGTTATCCGATGCACTGGTTCTGTTATTTCCATGCAAGAACAGCGTGGAAGACCACTTGTCCGACAGCTTTTGCCTTGCTTGAATGTTGATTTCGGTACGCCCGTCTGCAGAGCGATATCCATTGACAAAAAGCGGTGGTGCTGATAGGGGCTTGATAAACTCGGTATTAACCTGTCCAGAGATACTTTCGTAGCCGCTGGTCACCGTTCCTGCGCCCTTGGTAATTTGAATACTCTCGATCCAAGTGCCAGGCGTAAAGGTCAAACCAAAGGTTTGATTGCTGCCACGTAAACTGGGAATATTCTCTTGCGTAAACAAAATATATGGGCTGGTAAGCCCCAACATTTGAATCTGCTTCGTGCCCGTGAGCGCATCGGCATAATTTACATCAATGGACGGATTTGTTTCAAAACTCTCCGACAGATTACAGCAAGCTGCTTTTAGTAGCTCATCGCTACCAATAGTGGTTACATTTCTAGGAGTAAAAATAGCACGTTGTAGCGGTTTTCGCTTTTGCGACACGGTTACTTCATCTAACGAAGATGCCTCATCTGGCGTCAAAGTTACCTGCATAGATGTACCAAATCCAGAGGAAAGTTTTACGGTTTTAAATCCCAAATACGAAATGACCAGCACCTTGTTTTCAGGTCTATGGGGCAATGAGAAATAGCCTTCATCATTCGTGACAGTACCCGTTGATGAATTTTCCCAATAAACATTGGCGCCAGCAAGTGGCAATTGTGCAGCACTGTCTTTTTCATAGACATAGCCGCCGACTGTAGTGTATTGTGCATATGTGAATGCACTAAAATTTATAATAAGTGATAATACTAAATAAGATTTGAACATGATTTTTTGATTTAAATGAAACAAACAAAACGGAAGTTGTTTGTTCATCAAATCAGGTACTGCTCAAATAAAATATGTAATGCAACGTATGATGATTCAGGGGGATGACCACTAAAAAACTGGAGTGGTTGGAGTGGAAATGTAGAGTAGAGTTCCAAAAATGGAAAAACAGCTATAAACTCAACAAATTTGGTAAGTTTAACTGTTACCTCCGAAATGGACGTGTCTTCAAGTTCTGCGGAAAAATATGCTATTTCACAGCATGGCTTTGATAGCGTGGGTTGATGTTGAT
>JAURDG010000176.1 GCA_030828025.1 Flavobacteriaceae bacterium
TACTTCAATGCCACTGTTGTGAAGGGTTCTTATGGCAGATTCTCTACCATTTCCAGGACCTTTAACAAACACACGGACTTTTCGCAATCCTGCTTCGGAGGCTACTTTTGCACAATCTTCTGCTGCTGTTTGCGCTGCATAGGGTGTGTTTTTCTTAGAACCTCTAAAGCCCATTTTTCCAGCAGAAGACCATGCGATGACTTCTCCTTTTAGATTGGTGAGCGATATGATGATGTTGTTGAAAGAAGCATTGATGTGTGCTTCTCCATTGGACTCAACAACTACTTTACGCTTTTTGGTTGTGGTTTTAGCCATAGTCTAATGATTATTTAGTTGCTTTCTTTTTGTTTGCAACAGTTTTACGTTTTCCTTTACGGGTACGTGAATTGTTTTTGGTACGCTGACCTCTAAGTGGTAGTCCGGCACGGTGACGGATACCTCGATAACAACCGATGTCCATCAAACGTTTGATGTTGAGTTGGATTTCGGAACGCAATTCGCCTTCAATCTTAAATTTTCCAACTGCTTCACGTATGTTGCTGGTTTCTTCGTCAGTCCAGTCTGCTACTTTGGTATCTTCACTAACTTTGGCCTCTGCCAAAATTTGTTTTGCTCTACTGATTCCTACACCGAAGATGTAGGTTAGGGCTACGACACCGCGTTTTTGTTTAGGTATGTCTACTCCTGATATTCTAGCCATAGTTATCCTTGTCTTTGTTTAAATCGTGGATTTTTTTTGTTAATCACATAAAGGCGTCCTTTACGACGTACAATTTTGCACTCGGGACTTCTTTTCTTTAAGGATGCGCGTACTTTCATTTTATTTGTATATTAAAATCGATAAGTGATCCTTGCTTTTGTTAAATCGTAAGGACTCATTTCAAGTTTTACTTTGTCTCCAGGAAGCAACTTTATATAATGCAAACGCATTTTGCCAGAAATATGTGCGGTAACGATGTGACCATTTTCTAGCTCTACTCGAAACATTGCGTTAGACAATGATTCGATGATTGTTCCTTCTTGTTCTATTGCAGCTTGTTTGGCCATTATGCGGTTCCTCTTCTTGTTTTACCAGATTTCATTAGACCGTCATAGTGTCTGTTGAGTAGATACGAGTTGACTTGCTGTATCGTATCGATGGCAACCCCTACCATGATAAGTAGTGATGTTCCGCCATAAAACAAGGCCCAACCTTGCTGCATTCCTATTAATTTGACCACCACTGCAGGAAAAACGGCCACCGCAGCGAGGAATAATGATCCTGGAAATGTGATGTGTGACATCACGGTATCCAAGAAGTCTGAAGTTTCTTTACCTGGACGGATTCCGGGTACAAAGCCTCCGCTTCTTTTGAGATCATCTGACATTTTGTTTGTAGGGACCGTGATCGCAGTGTAGAAATAGGTGAATATAATAATAAGCACTGCAAATAAAATGTTATACCACAAGCCAAAAATATCCGAAAAGCTGGCTTGCATCCATTGTCCGAGATCCGAGTCGCCAAGTGCACCGCCAATATAAGCAGGAGCAAACATAATTGCTTGAGCAAAGATAATGGGCATTACACCAGAGGCGTTTAATTTTAGAGGGATGTATTGTCGCGAACCAAATACGTTTCGCTCGTTGGTCCCACCGGCTGTTCTTCGTGCATATTGCACAGGGATTTGCCTAACGGCCATTACCAAAAGAATACTTAACAAAATGATGACCACCCATACTACCAATTCTATAAGGATAAGCATCAATCCACCATTGTTTTCACTGACGCGCGAAATGACTTCTTGGGTAAATGAAAGCGGCAAATTTGCGATGATACCAACCATAATCAACAATGAGATACCATTGCCAATTCCTTTATCCGTAATTTTTTCTCCAAGCCACATGGCAAAAATGGTACCGGTGACTAAGATAATGATGGATGAAATCATAAACAGAGGACTTCTTCCCAATATAAAAGCGCTATCTGGCACGCCAAGTGCGCTAAGTCCGTATAAGTAGGCTGGAGCCTGAACGATACAGATTAGGATGGTCAACCAACGTGTGATTTGGTTGATTTGTTTACGACCACTTTCACCTTCTTTTTGAAGTTTTTGTAGGTAGGGAATTGCGATTCCCATTAATTGCACTACAATCGATGCAGAGATGTATGGCATAATCCCCAATGCAAATATTGAAGCATTGGCAAAAGCACCACCTGTAAACGCATTAAGAATACCTAATAACCCTCCTCCATCAGCTCTTGAAGTAAGCGCTGCTAGCTTAACAGAGTCAATCCCTGGTAAAACGATTTGGGCGCCCAGACGATAGATCAATAAAATACCAAGTGTGGTTGCAATTCGATCACGCAACTCTTGGATGTTGTAAATATTGATTAAGGTGTCTATAAATTTCTTCATGCTTATAAATTACAAGGTCACTACTTCACCTCCTGCTGCTTCGATCGCTTTTTGAGCTTCAGCAGAAAACTTGTGTGCTTCAACTTTTAGTGCTGTATCTAATTTTCCGCGGCCTAAGATTTTGACAAGATCATTTTTGCCTGCTAAACGCAATTCTACAAGTGTGGCTAAAGAAACTTCTTTTTTGATTTTCTTTTCGTCAACAAGTGCTTGAAGCGTATCGATGTTAACAGGAGTATATTCGGTGCGGTTGATGTTTTTGAAACCAAATTTTGGAACCCGTCTTTGAAGGGGCATTTGTCCGCCTTCAAAACCGATTTTCTTTGAATAACCAGAACGGGATTTGGCTCCTTTGTGACCACGTGCAGCGGTTCCGCCTTTACCAGATCCTTCTCCGCGACCTACGCGCTTTCCGCCTTTGTGGGTTGACCCTGTTGCCGGTGTTAAATTATTTAAGCTCATTGTCCTAAAATTATACGTTTGTTACTGTAACCAAATGCTTTACCTTATCGACCATCCCTAAGATACTGGGAGTAGCTTCGTGGGTCACTTCTTTTCCGATTCCCTTGAGGCCCAAAGCTTCTAAGGTTCTTTTTTGTGACTGAATGCGTTTGATACTACTTTTTACTTGTTTTACTTTAATCTTTGCCATGGTGATAACCGATTAGCCGTTAAATACTTTATCTATAGAAATACCGCGTTGTTGCGCAATATGTTGAGGGCTTCTCAACTGGAGTAGTGCGTCAAATGTTGCTTTTACCACGTTGTGTGGGTTTGAAGAACCTTGTGACTTAGAAAGTACGTTGTGTACGCCTACTGCTTCCAATA
>JAURDG010000237.1 GCA_030828025.1 Flavobacteriaceae bacterium
AGCGAAATCCCCTTGCTGATTGGCGTAGATGCGGAGTGGGGGATGGCCATGCGCTTAGAAGACGTGTCGCCCTATCCATTTCAAATGACATTGGGCGCACTTCAGACGAATGATTTGATCTACGCATTGGGAAAGCGAATGGGTACTCGAAAGAGAGCATTAGGTGTTCATGTTTCCTTTTCGCCTGTTGCAGATGTGAATACAACCCCTAAAAACCCCATAATTGGAATCCGTTCATTTGGGGATAATCCAAAGGATGTTGCTCAAAAATCAATAGCACTCGCGACTGGTTTACAAGACGCCGGATTGATTGCAGTCGCCAAGCACTTTCCCGGTCATGGTTCTTCTGTTCTGGATTCACACAAGGCCTTACCTCGTATTGGCAGGAGTAGGGAAGCCTTAGATTCCATTGATATTTTTCCATTTCAAGAATTGATTAAAATGAATATAAAGGGAATTATGGTCGGTCACCTGGAAGTCCCCGCACTTGACCCTCGAAAGAATAAACCTGTGAGCACCTCCAAAGCGGTCGTTACGCAACTGTTGCAAGATTCGCTCGCTTTTTCAGGGTTGATTTTTACTGATGCGCTCAACATGGCTGGTATTAGCAAGACGACAGCGCAACCTGCTTTAGCTTGTTTTTTGGCGGGTGCAGACATCCTCTTAATTCCAGAATCGCTAACAACATCTGTTGCGAATATCATGCAAGCATACCAACAAGGCATAATTTCTGAACAGCGTTTGGCTGTTTCTGTCAAAAAAATCCTTCAGGCTAAATACAGTCTGGGCTTGTTTGAAGGTGTGGCAAAGCAGCAACTGCGTCCTGTTGCAGACACCTATGAAGACCGGTATGTAAAGCAACAAATAGCGGCGCAAAGCATTACATTAGTGCATAAACGTCCAAATGTTTTTCCGCTCAACCAAAATACATCCATTGCTTATATTTCGTTAGGAAAAGAGCGAGATAATACCTTTTTGGGCGCACTGCGAAATTATGCTGACGTGGTTCAATATCATACGGAAGCGGTAAAAGATATGCAGCATACAACAGTTGTTGTTGGCGTACATGCCAATACAACTACGCCGTGGACGACACAACTATTCTCGGCAGCTGACAAAGAATTACTACAAGAACTCGCCAAACTTCCAGACGTTCATCTTGTTGTTTTTTCAAAAGTATATGCACTTCAGGGAATCGACCAAATAAGCCGATTTTCTAGTGTGTTGATGGCGTATGAACAACAACCTGAATTTGCAATAGCCGCAGCACAATTGCTCTTTGGTGTACTAGAACCTAAAGGAAAGCTACCCGTATCTTTTTCAACGCCTGATTAATTATTTTGTGCTTCGCGCTTTTACCAATATCTTTGAAGGAGCATCAACAACTTACAAAACACATAAGTAAATATGAAAATTGCGATAGTTTGCTACCCAACCTATGGCGGAAGTGGTGTCGTGGCAACAGAGCTGGGCGTGTCTTTGGCATCTAGAGGACACGAGGTACATTTTGTTAGTTACAAACAACCCGTTCGTTTAGAATCGCTTTCTGGAAGTGTGCATTTTCACGAAGTTCATGTGCCTAAATACCCATTGTTTCATTACCAGCCTTATGAGCTTGCCTTGTCGAGTATGTTGGTCGAGATGGTTAAGCTACATCAGATTGAACTTTTGCATGTGCACTATGCAATTCCTCATGCATACGCTGCGTATATGGCAAAGCAGATTTTGTTGGAATCTGGAATAGACATCCCATTGGTGACTACCTTGCACGGCTCTGATATTACATTGGTTGGAAATCACCCCTTTTATAAGCCTGCAGTAACATTTAGTATTAACAATTCGGATGTGGTTACGTCTGTTTCTAACGATTTAAAGAAGGATACGTTTAGTTTTTTTGATGTACACAAAGAAATTCATGTGGTGCCTAACTTTATCAATGTTGCCATTTACGACAAGATTCGCGTTAATTGTGAACGCTCGGATGTTGCAAAAGACAATGAGGCGGTGGTCACGCATGTCAGCAATTTTAGACCAGTAAAGCGGGTCATGGATGTGATAGAAATATTTTCTCGTATTCGAAAAAAACTTCCA
>JAURDG010000063.1 GCA_030828025.1 Flavobacteriaceae bacterium
TCACAACTGGTATGGAGGGATTTCTAAATTTAAAATCAATACGGATAACTTCCGCTATGAAGTTGGCGTTGATTTACGTTCATATGCTGGCTACCACTACCGTGGAATAAGTGATTTCATCGGATTAGATGGTTTTATTAGTACAGCAAACGAACATGTTTATTCTAATGGTTCAAATGCTGGGCATATTGTTGCTACAGCTTATGAATCTTCCCCGTTCAGGGATTTAGGCTTTAAGGATCCAAACAACACTCAGCGTAATTATAAAGGGAATGTTCGTTGGACAGGATTTAATGGATTAATAGAATATACAGGTACAGAAAACTTCACTGCTGTTTTACAAGCAGGAACAAACTCGGTTACTTATTTCTCTAACCAATACTATTTTACTGAGCCAAAAGGAGAGAGTCCTAAAGTTACAGTTAATGGTGGTTACTTAAAAGGAGGTGCTAGCTACCAACTTAACAGCAAGAGTAATTTGTTTGTTAATGCTGGATTTATTAAAAGGCCACCTGTTTTTGATGGCGTTTTTATTAATGCAGATTATGACTATGAACAGGCTGAAATTATTGAAAACGAAACCATTACATCTTATGAGTTAGGATACAACTTTTTTGGCAAGAAAATTAAAGCAAAAGTTAATGCATATTCTACCACATGGGGAGACCGCTCATTTATAGATTATGCAGGTGTTGACCCAAACCAAATTCGTACTGTATTTAGTGGAGTTGAACAAAATCATAAAGGAATTGAAGTTGAAGCTACTTGGTTTGCTACAGCGGACCTAAGAGTTAGTGGATCTCTATCTGCTGGTGATTGGAAATACACTAAAAACTTTAAAGGAATCTCAACAAACGCTGAAACTGGGGCTAGCCTTGGGAGCACAGGAACACTATATATGAAAGATGTGAAAATTGGAGATGCTGCTCAATTCACTACCTTTTTAGGGGCAAACTATTTTGTTAATGATGCGTTTTCTGTTGATGTAGATTGGCTTTCATTTGATGGGTTATACGGTGATTTTGCTGTTACGGATAATGTATTTAAATCTGAAGATAATGATGGGGCTATAAAGTTGCCTTCATATAATATTATTGATTTAGGGGTTACGTATAGGACTTCATTGTTTGGAAATAACTTCCAAATTAGGGCAAACATTAATAACTTGTTTGACGAACAATATATCTCTCAAGCCAACACAAATGTCCACGCTTCTGCTGGTGACCGCACTTGGAACGGAGTTAATGTTGCTAATGAAGTTTATTTTGGATATGGTACTACATATAACGTGCGTTTAAAATACTCCTTTTAGTATTCAAAAAACAAAACAATAGCATCATTGAAAAACCCTGCTGTTAACCAGCAGGGTTTTTTTATCTTCACGCATTATGAAAAGTCTTTATGCTATCTTGCTTTTCCTCTTTTTGTCTTCTTGTGGTAAAGACGAAGTCACCCTCAAAAATGACAATACAGGTAATACCCTTTTAGAGCCTATTGCCTTTACTATTCCAGTAAGCCTACAGGACTATTACGAAGGCGTTTTCTTTACTTCAGATGCTAGTGCAAACATGTTGGTTGCGCAAAGCCATACACGCGCCAAACACACCACAATTTTAACATATACACAGCGACATACCTATTTATACGACGCTGACGAAGATGCCACCAATCCCGATAATGTTATCTTAATTTATTCGGGGGAAAGTAGATACTGGAAGGAGTATGCATCGCCAGCAAATACCTACAACCCACAAACGTTTAATACCGAGCATGTATATCCTCAATCGAAGCTAAACACTGAAGAGGCAATAACCGATTTACACCATTTAAGGTCATGTGACGAAGATGTAAATGCCGACAAGAGCAATTTGCCTTTTATAGATGCATCTGGCGACTACAAAAGAGTAGGTTCAGGATGGTATCCGGGCGATGCATGGAAAGGTGATGTGGCGCGGATGGTGCTTTATCTAAATATTCGATATGATGAGGTCATTTCTGATGTTGGTACCCTCGAGCTGTTCTTAAGATGGAATATTGAAGATCCCGTGTCTGCTTTCGAACAAAACAGAAACGACGTCATTGAAGCGGCTCAAGGGAATAGAAATCCGTTTATTGACAACCCCTATTTAGTAACCTTAATTTGGGGCGGTGATGCCGCAGAAAACACCTGGAATTAAGCCTGTTCTACAATGTCTTTTATGCGTAGCTGAACACGACTAGTTCCTTGCCAAATGTTTTCTTCCAAGGAAAAAGCAATCGTCAATGGTTTTTTGCTTTGGACTAAGTCTAGCTTGTCGCCTAAGCCAAACCCAATTGCATCAATTGGAGGTACTCCAGGTTGCAAAAAACAGGCTTTGAGGTGGTTATTGTCTTGCCCGACTTGTTTTGCATAGCCATTATCCAAAACGCCTTCTGTGTAAAAAACGGGGCTTCTGTTTTCAGGACCAAAAGGCTCCATTTGTGTTAAAATACGCAACAGCTTGGGGGTAATTTCAGTTAGGGGAAGTGCAACATCCACCTCCAAGACTTCTTCTTTTAATTCTTGACTTAAGGTCTTTTGCACTGTTTGCTCAAAAGCGGCTTTAAACGCATGATAATCTTCTTCTTTTATGGTTACGCCTGCGGCGTATTTGTGTCCGCCAAACTGAATGATGTGCGCACGACAAGCATCTATAGCATGATATACATCAAACCCTCGAATGGAACGCGCTGAAGCTGCTAATACTCCTTCAGCGGCTTTGGTAAACACCAAGGTTGGGCGATAAAAATTTTCGATAAGTCGAGATGCCACAATACCAATAACTCCTTTGTGCCAATCGGGCGCATAAACAACTGTCGTTGCGCATGCTTCTTCGCCGTTTTGCTGTATTTGCTTTAGTGCCTGCTCCGTTATTTCTTGTTCTACTGCCCGCCTATCGGTATTAAATACTTCGATTTCTTGCGCTGCTTTTTTTGCCTGTTCTAGGTCTGTGCTGAGCAAAAGCTCAACGGCATACAGCCCATGCTTCATCCGACCAGCGGCATTAATCCGTGGTGCTATACCAAAAACAACATCCGAGATAATCTGAGGACTTGCCTTTTCACGCATCAGCGCTTTGAGCCCAGGTCTTGGCGCAGCATTAAGTTGTTGCAACCCCAAAAAACTTAGTGCTCTGTTCTCGCCCGTTATGGGGACGATATCTGCCGCAATGGCTACAGCCACTAGGTCAAGGTACGGAACCAATTCCGCTACCGATTTACCTTGCTTTTGGGTAATTCCTTGAATTAACTTAAACCCAACACCACAACCACAGAGCTCTTTATACGGATAGGCACAATCCGTACGCTTGGGGTCCAAAACAGCTAAGGCTTTTGGCAGTTGATCACCAGGCGTATGATGATCACAAATGATAAAATCAATCCCCAACGAATTGGCATAGGCAACCTGCTCGACCGCCTTTACGCCACAGTCAAGGGCGACAATACACCGAATGCCCGCTTGATGGGCAACATCTATTCCTTGCACAGACAGCCCATAACCTTCTTTGTAACGATCCGGAACATAGGGCGTAACAGTGACCCCCTGTGTGCGTAAAAAATGCGTGAACAAACCAACCGAAGCTGTGCCATCTACATCATAGTCGCCAAAGACCATGATGGATTGCTGGGCATCGATTGCCGTTTGGATACGCCCAACAGCCTTGTCCATATCGCACATTAAAAAAGGGTCGTGCAATTGCCCCAAATGCGGTCTAAAAAACGCTTTTGCCGCTTCAAATGTACCAATGCCCCGTTGCGCCAATAGCGTAGCCAAGATCTCGTCAACACCCAAACTGTCCATAAGTTGGGCAATGATATTGGTGTCGGGAATAGGTTTGGGTGTCCACTGCATATCAAGTTCCTTCGATCACAAGCACAAACTCTCCTTTTGGCGGATGCTCATTAAAATGGGTCAATACGTCTAAAAGTGTACCGCGAATGGTGTCTTCGAATTTTTTGGACAATTCTCGCGAAACCGAGATATGCCGCCCTTCGCCAAAATGTTCCGCAAGTTGTGTAAGCGTTTTTACAAGCCGATGCGGCGACTCATACAACACTATCGTTCGTGTTTCTTGCGCCAGCGCATTCAAACGAGTCAATCGCCCTTTTTTTTGTGGCAAAAAGCCTTCAAAGCAAAACCTGTCTGATGGTAGTCCGCTTAGCGTAATGGCTGGTATGAGGGCTGTTGCGCCCGGCAAAGCGTGCACCGAAATACCTGCAGCGACACACGCACGAACCAACAAAAAGCCAGGATCTGAAATGCCCGGACTTCCAGCATCGGACACCAACGCCATGTTTTTGCCTTGCGCCAATTCTGCAACAATATGAGGAAGGTGTTGATGTTCGTTGTGCATATGGTATGCGCGCATGGGCGTATTAATGTTATAATGTTTGAGTAGCTTTCCCGAAGTTCGGGTATCCTCAGCAAGGATTAGATCTACGGCAGTTAAGGTTTCCACCGCCCGAAAAGTGAGGTCTCCGAGGTTTCCAATGGGCGTTGGCACCAGCCAAAGGCCACTAAAATCAATCTGTTCTTTGGTATCCATTTAGGCGGAATAGTTTTTTGAAATATGTGCGATAAATGCAGCGACTTCATCTTCTTTATTGCTCCAATCGTAATCGGGTTTGACCATGCTATCAATAAACGCAGTTGCTTCATCTAGCGTTTCCTTGGAGCGCAACACGGACATCACTCGCTTGTAGTCTGTATCATTTCCCTCAAAAAGCTGGGCAGTAAACGAGGAGCTTATTGTTTCAAAAGTAGCTTCCTCTACAGGGGCTAAAAGCATTTCTTCTAATGGGCTCGACGGGTTTTCTCTTGCCTGTGGAACAGGTGGCACGGGTATATTTTCCGTTTTGGAAAGCGCAACAATGGCTTGCGCTTTTTCTTGGATTTGCTCCAGATCCATTCGATTGCGGTTTCGCAAAATGTCGTGCGCAAGACTCATTAAAGCAGCTTCGGCAGCAATTTGAATAACTTTTTCTTTCTCCATATCTTTTGGCTGTCTAAATTTAATACTTTTGGATGGTTCCGACGCTATCAAAAAGTAAGCAAAAATACAAGAACGATGTTTCTCGAAAACCAAGTACAACATAACAGCTCTTTTGGATGGATTGAGGTCATCACGGGCTCTATGTTTTCGGGTAAAACCGAGGAACTCATCCGCCGACTAAAGCGAGCCAAATTTGCCAAGCAAAAGGTCGAAATTTTTAAGCCCGAAGTTGACAACAGGTATGATGATGAAAAGGTCATCTCGCACGATGCCAATGAGATTATTTCTACAGCGGTGCCAGCAGCAGCCAACATTCGATTGTTAGCAGACGATTGTGATGTTGTAGGGATAGACGAGGCACAGTTTTTTGATGATGAAATTGTTCGTGTGTGCAATGACTTAGCCAACAAGGGTGTTCGCGTTATAGTTGCTGGTTTAGACATGGACTTTAAAGGCAACCCTTTTGGACCGATGCCACAATTGATGGCAACAGCCGAATATGTAACCAAAGTACATGCCATTTGTACCCGAACCGGCAGGCTTGCCCATTTTAGTTTCCGCAAAAACGATGATGACCGTTTGGTTATGTTGGGCGAAACAACAGAATATGAACCGTTAAGCCGAGCTGCTTTTTACCAAGCCACGGCAAAGGATGTTGCCCCTAAAGAAACGACTGCGAAAAAAAGTAAAAAAGCCTAGGGCATTATGTGCGAAACAACTCTTGAAATTCACCTGCCCAACCTTAGGCACAACTATCAATTTTTACGAAAACAACTTGCTCCCGACACCAAACTTTTGGCTGTGGTCAAAGCGTTTGCCTATGGCAGCGACGCCATTGCAGTGGCGCAATGTTTGGCCGAGCAAGGCGTGGATTACTTTGGTGTCGCCTATGTTCACGAGGGGGTACAGCTTCGTAAAGCAGGAATTACAAAACCGATTTTGGTGTTGCATCCCCAAGCACCAAACCTGAAAACGCTTATTGAATATAAGCTAGAACCAGGACTTTACAGCCAGCGCATTTTCGATGCTTTTCTAACGGCATTAAAACAAACAAAGCACGAGCATTACCCGATTCACCTTAAATTCAATACGGGACTTAACAGGTTGGGGTTTTTGCCTGAGCAAGTCACGGAACTTGTATCACAAGTCAAGCAAAACAGCAAGCAGTTGCAGCTAAAAGGAGTGTATTCCCATTTAGCAGCATCCGACGATTTAAAGGAAGACGCTTTTACCAAAGAACAGCTAAGCAAGTTTGCCACCATAGCAGCGCAGATAAAGACGACATACCCCAAAGCCCTTTTTCATCTACTAAATACTTCTGGCGTCATGCATTACTCTAGTGCGCAATACGACATGGTGCGCACGGGCATAAGCCTATATGGCTATGGAAACGCTCCCGAAGTGGATCGAGCATTAAAGCCTGTATTGACCTTAAAAACGGTGATTTCACAAATTCATTTTTTAACAAAAGGAGCTTCTTTGGGCTACAACCGTGCTTTTGTGGCTAGTCGTGCGACCAGAACAGCAACACTACCCATAGGTCATGCTGATGGTATTGGACGTATTTTCGGCAACGGTAAGGGGTTTGTTTGGATTCATGGGCATAAAGCACCACTTCTAGGAAATGTGTGTATGGATATGATAATGGTTGATGTTACGGATATTGACTGCCAGGAAGGCGACGAGGTTCTTGTGATTGGGGCAGATGCAAGTGCAGAAAGCTTAGCCAACGCTGTAGGAACGATTTCGTATGAGCTTATTACGGGCCTTTCGCAGCGTATTCAACGACGAATTATTGATTAAAAAGTTACAAAACAAACAAAAAGTTATTTTTTTGATATAGGGTTACTTCTCCCTTTTTAAAAAAAAGATATGCCGTACATTCGCAGCAAAATTTAAGATATGCGTGTAGCAGTAGTAGGTGCCACTGGTATGGTTGGCCAAGTTATGTTAGAAGTTTTGGCAGAGCGTCAATTCCCGTTGTCCGAATTAATTCCTGTAGCTTCAGCCCGCTCGGCGGGAAAGCAACTAAATTATAACGGCAAAGAGTACACAGTCGTCACGCTTGAAGATGCGGTTGCCTTAAAACCAGACGTTGCTTTGTTTTCTGCTGGCGGCGACACCTCATTGGCTTGGGCGCCAAAGTTTGCTGAAGTAGGCTGTACGGTTATTGACAACTCATCTGCTTGGCGTATGCATCCAGATCATAAGTTAA
>JAURDG010000164.1 GCA_030828025.1 Flavobacteriaceae bacterium
TGAGATGGCAGCTAAAGTAGAAAAGATTAACAGAATTAGATACGAAAACAGTAAGGGGCTTATCGCTAAGGGCGAAGAAGGTTTAGAAGCCTATCAGTTTGATTATTTATTACTTTGTAATAAAATTTGTGGTGCGTCGCACTACAATATGCAAATGAAAATAGTTGTAGAAGAGGAAGAAGATTTTAACAATTGGTTGGCACAGCAAACAACCTTTGCGCAAACCATCCAACAGTAAAAAAGATAGCTATGGGAGCAGATCACGCACATCATAAAGAAACGTTTATCACCAAGTACATCTTTAGTCAAGACCATAAGATGATTGCCAAACAATATCTTATCACTGGATTGATTATGGGTATTATCGGGATTGCGATGTCCTTATTGTTTCGTTTGCAATTGGCATGGCCCGAAAAATCCTTTGGTGTTTTTGAAACATTTTTAGGAAAATGGGCACCTGATGGGGTTATGGATCCCAATGTATATCTGGCGTTGGTGACCATTCACGGTACTTTGATGGTGTTCTTTGTGCTTACTGCCGGATTGAGTGGTACGTTTAGTAACCTACTTATTCCGTTGCAGATTGGCGCACGTGATATGGCTTCAGGCTTATTGAACATGATTTCGTATTGGCTCTTTTTCTTGTCATCCGTAATAATGATTGCTTCGCTGTTTGTGGAATCAGGACCGGCAGCAGCAGGATGGACGATATATCCGCCGCTTAGTGCACTGCCACAAGCGCAACCCGGCTCTGGACTTGGCATGACGCTTTGGTTGGTGTCGATGGCGATTTTCATTGCTTCCTCACTTTTGGGGTCTTTGAACTACATTGTAACGGTTATTAACTTGCGTACCAAAGGCATGTCCATGACACGCCTTCCACTCACCATTTGGGCGTTTTTTGTCACAGCAATTATTGGTGTTGTTTCGTTCCCTGTATTGCTTTCTGCAGCCTTGTTGCTCATCATGGACAGAAGTTTCGGTACCTCATTCTTTTTGTCGGATATTTTTATTCAGGGCGAGGTATTGCACTACCAAGGTGGTTCGCCAGTATTATACGAACACCTGTTTTGGTTTTTAGGGCACCCCGAAGTATATATTGTATTGCTTCCTGCACTAGGCATCACCTCTGAAGTATTGGCAACCAATGCCCGTAAGCCCATTTTCGGCTATCGTGCGATGGTCGCATCTATTTTGGCGATTGCCTTTTTGTCCACTATCGTTTGGGGACACCATATGTTTATTTCAGGGATGAATCCGTTCTTAGGTTCGGTATTTACGTTTACGACCTTGTTGATTGCGATTCCCTCGGCAGTAAAAGCCTTTAATTATATTACCACGTTGTGGAAAGGAAACCTCCAATTTAATCCAGGGATGCTGTTTTCCATTGGGTTGGTATCTACCTTTATTTCAGGAGGATTGACGGGTATTATTTTGGGGGATAGTACACTCGACATTAACGTACACGACACCTATTTTGTGGTGGCGCACTTCCACTTGGTGATGGGTATTTCGGCATTGTACGGATTGTTCGCTGGGGTATATCATTGGTTCCCAAAAATGTTTGGGCGCATGATGAACAAAAACTTGGGCTATATTCACTTTTGGGTAACGGCAGTTTGTGCCTATGGTGTCTTTTTCCCGATGCACTTTATCGGCATGGCGGGATTACCAAGAAGGTATTACTCCAACACGGCGTTCCCATACTTCGATGATTTGGCGAATATCAACGTTATCATTACCATATTTGCGCTTATTGCAGGTGCTGCTCAGTTGGTGTTTTTGTACAACTTTATCAGCAGTATTTTCTACGGCAAAAAGACGGTACAAAACCCATGGAAGTCTAATACTTTGGAATGGACAGCTCCAGTAAAACATATCCATGGAAACTGGCCAGGTGAAATCCCACATGTTCATCGTTGGGCATACGATTACTCCAAGCCGGGACACGACGAAGATTTTATTCCGCAAAACGTTCCGCTAGCCGAAGGCGAAGAAGAACTTCAGCATTAATAGTCTAGTTTTTTTATAGAATTTCACAAACCCTTTTTAGCAATAAAAAGGGTTTGTTGGTTATATACACATCTACGCGCAACATCAAATTTTGATAGAAAATAATGTACGCATGACTTTTATCATGTTTTGTGATTTTTTGTTGTAATAGCTTTGCCGGAACTAAATATTAATCCATATAACTTGCTTTTAAAATGAACCGTTTTTTTCTTCTTATACTGTGTTCCTTTGCGTTAATTTCTTGCCAAAACACAAACACATCCAAAAAAGGCAACAACACAGCAGCTTCATATAATGACCACCTTCCTAAAGGGCAGTCGGCAGTAAAGGATGAGGATTCTGATGCAAATGTGTTGCAAATCGCAAAATCTTTGGATGATTTTAAAACGCTTGTTGTTGCTATCGAGACTGCAGGAGTAGAAGATGCGCTTGTAAATGCAGGGCCACTTACGGTTTTTGCTCCTGTAAATGCGGCTTTTGAAAAACTCCCTGAAGGAACAGTTGAAACACTTTTAAAGCCTGAAAATAAAGCTAAGTTGGCGTTTATTTTAACCAACCACGTTGCACCAGCCAATTTTCCAGATACACAACTAGCAAAAGATGCTAAAAAGGGCCGTAAACTCTATATGGCTTCTGGCAAATACTTGGAAGTTGAAAAAAAAGAAGACGGGCTATATGTCGGCGGAACTAAAATACTGAAAACCGTTAAGGCTAGTAATGGATGGATTCATGTGATAGCAGATGTTTTGGTACCTGCAGAATAAACCTATGTTTAAAAAATTAACCGTCAATGATAAATAAAGTAACATTGTTATTTGCCCTAGTATTGTTTTTCTCTGTAAGTTGTTCCGACACTTCTAAGAAAAAAGCTTCGGAAAAAGCGTATCAATCTTTAAAATCTACACCCGTTGACCCCATGCAAGACAAAGGAATAGGTCCTATTAAAAGCCTTGATTTGCCTGCAACAATCGACCAACCTATGGTTGAAAAAGGAGCCGAGATTTTCCAAGCCAAATGCTCGGCCTGTCATAAAGTTGGCAAACGGTTTATAGGCCCTAGCCCTAATGGAATTTTAAATAAAAGAACCCCTGAATGGATTATGAATATGATTTTAAATCCAGAAGAAATGGTGCAAAAAAATGAAGCAGCAAAAAAGCTCTTGGCAGAATATTTATCCCCTATGGCCAATCAAAACCTGACCGTAGATGAAGCAAGGGCGATCCTAGAATACTTTAGAACCTTAGAATAACTCAATAAACATCCTCAAATGAAATCAAAACTCCTGACAATAATTACCCTAGCAATATCCTTTTTATGGCTAGGATGTGGAAACAATAACAATAACAATGCTGGTGCTCTTTCTGGGAATGTCGCAGAGAAAGTGTATGTGGCTCCTGGAGAACACGATGAATTTTATGCCTTTATTTCGGGTGGTTTTAGCGGACAATTATCGGTTTATGGATTGCCCTCGGGAAGACTGTTTAAAATAATCCCTGTTTTTTCTCAAGATGCAGAAAA
>JAURDG010000101.1 GCA_030828025.1 Flavobacteriaceae bacterium
ACGAATTGCTTTTTATTTTTAGAAAGAAAAAATGGGATTTGCCAAAAGGGAGAATAGAGAAAAACGAAAGCCTTGAGGCAGGTGCCAAGCGAGAGGTAAAAGAAGAAACGGGTGTCAAGCAGCTCCGTCTAGGTGCATTGGCAGGAAAGACGTTTCATATTTTTAAGCGAAATGATCAATATCAGCTAAAAGAAACCTACTGGTTTTTTATGGACACCGCTTATGCAGGACCGCTTAGTCCAGAAACCAAAGAAGGCATTTCAAAAGCCGTGTGGAAAAATGACAAGAAGACCATCAAAGCCCTTGAGAAAACCTATCCCAACATCAAGCGTTTATTTGAAAAAATAAACTTACCTAAATCGTCACCTGAGCAGGAATAAAGGAGCTGTAATCGCCATTGTTCCGAATAATTTCGCGGACAATGCTACTGCTGATATATGAGTTTTGGGCGGAGGTAAGCAAAAACACGGTCTCAATCTTGGACAAATGCCGATTGGTTCGTGCAATTGCTTTTTCAAACTCAAAATCGCCGTTGTTGCGAATGCCTCTAAGAATAAAATCCGCTTGAACTTTGGCGCAAAAATCAATGGTAAGCCCTTTGTAGGAAGCAACCTTGATGCGTGGCTCATCTGCAAAACAAGCGTTCACAAACGATAAGCGTTGCTCCATTGAAAACATATAATTTTTTTCGTTGTTGTGCCCAATACCCACAACTATCTCATCAAAAAAAGAAAGCCCACGTTCTATGATGTCTAAATGCCCAATGGTAATGGGGTCAAAGGAACCGGGAAAAAGCGCACGTTTCATGCCTCAAAGGTATTGTTTTTTAAGCAGCTATTGATCATGTCTGTGAACAAGTCGGTTAATGCAATACCCACATGACGTGCTTGTTGCGGCAATAAACTTTGTGCTGTTAGTCCTGGAATGCTGTTGAGTTCCAAGAAAAAAGGTGTATCGCCTTGAAAAATAAAATCACTTCTACTAAAACCTCGTGCACCCAGTGAGACAAATACCTTTTTAGCTGCTTTTCGAAGGTTTGCTAATTGGATATCGCTTAGTCGGGCGGGAGTAATTTCTTTAGAGTTGCCTTCGTATTTGGCAGCATAATCAAAAAAATCATTGTTACTAATTATTTCAGTTGGCGGCAACACCACAACTTCGCCTTTGTATTGAATAACGCCAATGGACACTTCGGTACCCGCCAAAAAACGTTCCACCAAAACTTCATCATCTTCGTTCATTGCTGTTTGTACCGCTTGGTGCATATCCTCAACTTTATGGACTTTAACTACGCCAAAACTGCTGCCCGCTTTATTGGCTTTTACAAAACAGGGCAAACCCAAATCTTCCACGATATGCGCAGCAGACCACGTGCTGTTTTTTTGGATGATTTGATGCTTTGCCATGTGAATGCCATGGGGTTTTAAAAATTCTAAGGTTTCGTATTTGTTGTATGTGAGTCGTGCTACTTCAGCAGAGCAACCCGTGTAAGGCAGACCGACTTTTTCCAATAATGTTTGAAGGTCTCCATTTTCCCCCGGAACACCATGAACAGCATTAAATACCGCATCGAACGCTATCTCTTTGCCGTTATAATCAAAAGTAAACTGGTCAATAGTTAAAAGAATTTGTTGGTCGGCATAGTGCACCGTCCAACCATCACTAGAAATGACAACAGCAGTAGCCTCAAACAATTTTTGTGACAGATGCCGCATGACTTCCTTGCCGCTCTTTATGGAAATGGCATGCTCAGATGTAGTTCCACCCATGACTACGGCGATATGCTTTTTCATGTGTTTTTATGCTAAACGCCCATTTTGGGCTTTCATACCACAAATATCATTATTTTTGGCATTCATTTAAGTAAACCATGCTTCACTTCCTTCGATTTTTATTTAGTCGTTCGTTTTATTGGAATCTATTGTTGGTGTTGATTGGTATTGCCCTTTTTCTTTTGCTCACGTTTTATGGGCTTTCGTGGCACACCCGTCAAGGTAGGTTTATCGAAGTGCCAGACTTGACGGCGAAGTCTATAGCGGAGGCTGCTATTATTCTTGATGACAAGAACCTTGCTTATGAGGTTATTGATTCGGCACGATTTAATCCAGAGTTTTTGCCCTTTGCGGTTATTGAACATTTGCCAAAAGCAGGAGAGCAAGTCAAGAAAAATAGAAAAATATACCTTACGCTAAATCCAGCAAACTACAATGATGTACGCATTCCTGACGTGATACAAGTCACCAGAAGATCTGCCGAATCTACCTTACGGGCAGTAGGTTTAGAAATTGGCGAGATCAGCTATTTGGACAATATTGGAAAGGATATGGTGCTGCAACTTCGTTACGACAACGCACCCATTGCCCCTGGAGAAAAACTTCCGAAAACATCTCGTGTAGATTTGGTTTTGGGTAATGGAAAAAAGCCAATAGAAGACTGATGGAGCAAGACTTTTCTTTGGACGACCTCCACGAACATTATTCTTTTGCTGCCGATGCGGGTCAAGAACCCTTGCGTGTAGATAAATTTTTGATGAATCGTGTGGAAAATGCCACACGAAACAAAATTCAACAAGCGGCCACGGCAGGGTCTGTGTTTGTAAATGACCGCGCTGTAAAATCAAACTACAAAGTTAAGGGCGGCGATGTCGTTCGGGTTTTGTTGGCACATCCACCACATGAACAATTACTTGTGCCCGAAGAAATGTCCTTGGATATTGTATATGAAGACGATGCGCTTTTGGTGCTAAACAAACCTGCTGGACTTGTTGTTCATCCCGGACATGGAAACTATACAGGCACGCTTATCAATGGTCTTATTTATCATTTTGAAAAGTTACCAAAAAACAGCAATAACCGACCTGGATTGGTTCATCGTATTGATAAAGACACTTCAGGACTTTTGGTGGTTGCCAAGACGGATGCTGCCATGGCACATTTGGCGCAACAGTTTCACGATAAAACATCCATACGAGAGTATTTGGCACTTGTTTGGGGCGATGTAAAAGACGACACAGGCACCATTGATGGTTTTTTGGGACGAGATCCGAAAAACCGCTTGTTGATGACTGTGTTTCCCGATGGCGACCAAGGCAAAGCTGCCATTACGCATTATGAAGTAGCAGAACGCTTTGGTTATGTTACTCTTGTCAAATGCGTGTTGGAAACAGGTCGTACGCATCAAATTCGTGCCCACATGAAGCATATTGGACATACCTTGTTTAACGATGCCCGCTATGGGGGTGATAAAATTCTCAAGGGAACAACCTTTACAAAGTACAAGCAATTTGTCGATAATTGCTTTAAGCAGTTGCCACGCCAAGCATTACACGCCCGAACACTTGGATTTGTACACCCAAAAACCGGGAAAAAGATGTTTTTTGAATGTCCTTTGCCCGATGATTTTGCTGGAGCTATTGACAAATGGCAAGCCTATGCGCAACACAAGCAACTGGACAATAGCTAATAACCTCATTTTATGTTATATTGCGCTTTTTAGATGCAACGTTTAACAAGTTTTGACAATGAAAATTCTCATCTCTCCAGCTAAGTCTTTAGATTTTAAAAGTGCACTGCCTACAACAGCATTTTCCGAACCTGAATTTTTATCCCAAGCGGCATTGCTCAATATTGCGCTTCGTGAAAAATCTCCTGCTGCGCTGCAAAAGCTCATGGGCATTTCGGAAAAACTTGCGGTGCTGAATTGGGAGCGCAATCAAAATTTTTCTATGCCTTTTACACCCGAAAATGCACGCCCTGCGGTTTTCGCCTTTAACGGAGATGTATATGCTGGTTTGGATGCGTATTCCTTAAATGAAAAGGGAATAGAACAAGCACAACAAAGCCTCCGAATTCTTTCTGGACTCTATGGTATGCTCAAGCCGTTGGACCTAATGCAACCATACCGATTAGAAATGGGCACCTCTTTTGGTGCTGATGGACACAAAAGCCTTTATGGTTTTTGGAAAGAACAACTGACTGAAAAACTAAAAAAAGAACTATCGCCCAACGAACTAGTTATCAATTTAGCCAGTAAAGAGTACGCCACTGCAATTGACTTTCATAAGCTCGAAACGCCCGTGCTATCCCCAGTTTTTAAAGACTTTAAAAATGGAAAACTCAAGATTATTTCCTTTTTTGCCAAAAAAGCACGCGGATTGATGGCACGCCATTTAATAGATACCCAAGCCACCACAACGGAAGATGTGCTAGCCTTTTCAGCTGACGGCTATGCGTTTAGTGAAACTGAAACGGCAGATGCTACTGCGCCTGTTTTTGTTCGCTAAGCTTTCGTTTCTTTTTTGGTCTTGGTCGTCTTACGCCAAAGGCTTTGTTTACAATTTTCCCACGCCGTGTTTTTTTGTCTCCTTTACCCATACTGATTTGAGGTGTTTTAATTGATTTGGTTAAACGTTGTCGATAACGATAGTTACCGAAAAATTATCCTCAAAAAAAATGTAAAGAATCTGCCCTAAGGGCATAAAAGATAGCATTGATTTGGGGAATAATTCTAGCTAAAAATACAAACTTTTAATAAACTATCGAATTTGTTTGATGAAATCTTTAACGCTAGCTGCGCCATGTGCTTCAAGATGCTTGATAAACGCCGAGCCAATAATGGCACCTTTGCTATGCGCGGTTGCCGCTAGGTAGGTTTCTGCGTTACTGATACCAAACCCAACCAATAACTTAGCATTAAGATTCATATTGCCGATACGTTTAAAATATTCGGTTTGTACATCGCCAAAACTGCTTTGTGCTCCTGTTGTGGCTGCGCTACTTACCATATAAATAAACCCTTCCGAAACACTGTCGATATATCGGATACGCTCATCGGGAGTTTGTGGTGTAATTAAAAACATATTGAGCAATCCGTATTGTTGAAATAGCTTTTGATATTGCTCGTGATAGACATCCACAGGCAAGTCTGGAATGATAAGCCCGTCAATCCCAACTTCTTGACAACGTTGACAAAAACGTTCTACACCATATTGCATCATTGGATTAAAATAGCCCATTAGGATAAGTGGTACGCTTATGTGTTTACGTATATCTTTAAGTTGTTCGAATAACTTATCCGTTGTCATGCCGTTTTTTAATGCTTGTGTAGAGCTTTCTTGTATGGTAGGTCCATCGGCTAAGGGATCAGAAAAAGGAAGCCCTAATTCAATCATATCCACACCAGCATCTTGCAATTGTTTTAGAATGCCAACCGTATCCTCTAAATGTGGAAACCCAGCCGTAAAATAAATAGACAACAGTTTGTGGTCTTTGTTGAGTGTTTCGTTAATTCTGTTCATTAGAGTTTAAAATAATCAATGTAGGTTGCTAAATCTTTATCGCCACGCCCCGAACAATTAAAGAGCAGCACATCGTCTTTTTGGAATTTTCGCGCATCCAAAATGGCAAATGCGTGCGCTGTTTCAATGGCGGGAATGATGCCTTCCATTTGGGATAATGTTAGCCCCCAATCCATAGCCTCTTGGTCAGGAATGGAAATAAATTCAGCACGTTTGCTTCGATACAAATGGGCATGCATGGGTCCAACACCAGG
>JAURDG010000142.1 GCA_030828025.1 Flavobacteriaceae bacterium
AGGTATTCGTGGCTTTGGTGTGGTCAATATGGAAAAAGAAGAAATGGGCGACTATTTTCGTGAGTTCTTTTCGAGAAAAGGCGCATGTAAATTCAACAATTGCCTACACCTCGAAGAGCCCAAATGTGCCATCAAGGCTGCTGTTGATTCGGGCGATATTGCCTCGTCTAGATATAAAAGTTACACGCAGATGATTGAGGGTGACGAACAGCATTATCGAACTGATTTTTGGGATTTATGAGAGCCGTACTACAACGTGTTGCCAAGGCGCAAGTAACCGCCAACCAAACGCATGTGCAGACCATTGGACATGGGCTGGTCGTGTTGTTGGGCATCACCCATGACGACACCAAAGATGAGCTGTTGTGGCTGGTGAACAAAATCACCAACATGCGTATTTTTAACGATGAAAATGGAGTCATGAACAAGAGTGTTCTTGATGTTGGTGGCGAGCTGTTGGTGGTCAGTCAGTTTACGCTTTTTGCCCAGACAAAAAAAGGGAATAGACCTTCGTATATTGATGCAGCAGGCCATGACATAGCGGTGCCCTTGTATGAGTTGTTTTTAGAAAAAGCCACAGCCGTTATGGAAAAACCTGTGCGCTGCGGTATTTTTGGGGCAGATATGCAAATAGATTTGGTAAACGATGGTCCCGTCACAATTATCATAGATTCTAAAAATAAAGACTTATGAATATTCAAGATGCGCAACAGGCAGTAGATGAATGGATTAAAGCGCATGGCGTTCGCTACTTTAACGAATTGACCAATATGGCACAGCTTACCGAAGAAGTTGGCGAGGTGGCACGCATCATCGCACGCCGCTACGGCGAGCAATCGGAAAAAGAAAGCGATAAAGTAAAAGACCTAGGCGAAGAATTAGCTGATGTGCTTTTTGTGTTGCTGTGTTTGGCAAATCAAACGGATACAGATTTACAAGCTGCCTTTGACAAAAAACTAGCCCTAAAGACAAAACGTGATCATGACCGTCACCACAACAACCCCAAACTTCGTTCATGAGTACGCTTCGACTAACACATTCTACGCAAAAACTTTCGGGCAGCTGCCAACTTACTGGCTCCAAGAGTGAGTCTAACCGTTTGCTTATCCTGCAGGCATTGTTTCCAGAATTGGCATTAAAAAACCTATCGAACTCGGATGATACTCAAGCCATGCAAGATGGACTGGCTTCAGAAAAAGACATTATTGATATTGGTCATGCAGGAACAACCATGCGCTTTTTGACCTCTTATTTTGCTACCAAACCAGGTGTAGAAAAGGAATTAACGGGTTCTAAACGCATGCAAGAACGCCCCATCAAATTGTTGGTCGATGCGTTAACGGCTATGGGCGCACATATAGCTTATACCAAAAATGAAGGCTATCCGCCTCTACGCATTACGGGCAAACAAATGCGCACCGACCGCATTGAACTAGCCGCAAACGTAAGTAGCCAATACATTACCTCACTGATGCTGGTTGCACCTAAACTCCCTCAAGGATTGGTGATCGAATTAAAAGGAGAAATCACCTCGATTCCGTACATCAATATGACCTGTTCGTTGTTGCAAAAAGTAGGCGTTCAAGCAAGTTTTTCGGGGCAAACGATTCGTGTTTTGCCACAAGAAAAAATCACACCTAAGACCATTACTGTAGAATCCGATTGGAGTTCTGCTTCCTATCATTTCAGCATGGTTGCTTTAGCAGCAGACGCCGAAGTTTCCATCAACAGCTTTGTGGCAGATAGCCTTCAAGGCGACAGCGTTTTGGCTGAAATTTACACCCAGTTGGGCGTACAAACCACTTTTGATGGGCACACCCTAAAACTGACAAAGTCAAGAAATAGGCAACCCCATATTTCGTTGGACTTAATCAAAGCACCGGATATTGCACAAACGATTGTAGTTACGTGTTTTGGTTTGGGTGTTTCTTGTGATTTAACGGGTTTACACACCTTAAAAATCAAAGAAACAGACCGATTGGTTGCCTTAGAAAACGAATTGACCAAACTAGGCGCACATATTCGAGTAACACAAGATAGCCTGCACCTGGAGGCACGAAAAACCCCCATCATTCCTGATGTCGCCATCGATACCTACCACGATCATCGCATGGCTATGGCATTTGCTCCTTTGGGACTTTGTGTCCCCATACGCATCAACGATGCTGCGGTGGTGAGTAAGTCGTATCCTAGTTTTTGGGAAGACCTTAAGTTGCTAGGCTTTTTGGTTGAAACGAACAAATAATTGGCTAAATCCTTGACAACCCCTATGCTGGTGCAGTATATTTGCCGCGTTATAAAAATATATGAAACTCTCTCACTTTAACTTTAAACTTCCCGAAAATTTATTAGCCGAACATCCAGCAGAGCACCGCGACGAGTCCAAGCTGATGGTGCTTCATCGGGAAACGCAAACGATTGAACACAAAGCCTTTAAAGACATTTCTGATTATTTTGATGAAGGAGATGTCATGGTGTTAAACAATACTAAAGTTTTCCCCGCTCGATTGATGGGCAACAAAGAGAAAACAGGTGCGCGTATTGAGGTATTTTTGTTACGTGAGTTAAACCAAGAGCAACGCCTTTGGGATGTGTTGGTTGATCCTGCACGTAAAATCCGAATTGGCAATAAACTGTACTTTGGCGATGACGACACCCTTGTAGCTGAGGTTATCGACAACACCACTTCTCGAGGCAGGACACTTCGTTTTTTGTTTGATGGTAGCTATGACGAGTTTAGAGCTAAGCTTAAAGAACTCGGCCAAACGCCACTTCCAAAATACATTAAGCGTCCTGAAGAAGAATTTGACAGAGAACGATATCAGACCATTTATGCCAAGCATGAAGGTGCTGTAGCGGCACCAACTGCAGGACTCCATTTTTCAAAACACCTGCTAAAGCGTTTGGAAATCAAAGGGGTTGACTTAGCTGAAATTACGCTGCATGTAGGCTTGGGAACCTTTAATCCTGTAGAAGTTGAGGACTTGTCTAAGCATAAGATGGACTCCGAAGAATTGATTATCGATCAACAAGCCGTTTCGTTAGTGAATAAAGCCAAGTTGAACGGAAAGCGTGTTTGTGCCATCGGAACCACATCCATGCGTGCACTCGAAACTTCTGTGTCGTCTAGCGATACGCTGAATCCATATCAGGGATGGACACACAAATTTATATTTCCTCCTTATGATTTTAAAATTGGCAACGCTATGGTTACCAATTTTCATTTGCCAAAATCTACACTTTTGATGATGGTGTCTGCTTTTGCGGGGCATGACTTTATAAAGCAAGCCTATGAAGAGGCAATCAGTCATAAGTATCGTTTTTACTCCTATGGAGATGCGATGCTTATCTTATAAAGACGCATGAGTGGCAACCGCCAAGATATTCGTCGATTAACAAAAGAGGAATTAAGTGCTTTTTTTGTAGCGCAAGGAATGCCTGCATATCGAGGCAGTCAGGTCTATGAATGGTTGTGGCAAAAAGCCGCAACAGATTTTGATCAAATGACTAACCTGTCCAAAGACCTTCGGACTTTGTTGGCCAATCATTTTTCCATCAACCATAGCCAAGTGACTCAAGTGCAACAAAGCAAGGACGGCACACGTAAAAATGCGGTAACCCTTCACGACGGAAAGGTTGTAGAATCGGTGTTGATTCCCACCAAAACACGTACTACGGCTTGCGTTTCTAGTCAAGTAGGCTGTAGTTTGGATTGCTCATTTTGCGCCACAGCACAATTGAAACGCATGCGCAATTTAAACCCTGATGAGATTTTTGATCAAGTAGCGATGCTCAATTACCAAAGTCTTCAATTCCACGATCGACCACTTTCCAATATTGTATTTATGGGGATGGGCGAGCCCATGATGAATTACCCAAATGTCATGGCAGCCATTGACAAAATCACCAGCCCACAAGGATTGGGCATGTCGCCAAAACGCATTACGGTTTCTACTTCGGGCATCCCCAAAATGATTGAGAAAATGGCAGACGAACACCCCAAGTTTAAACTCGCTGTTTCGCTGCACAGCGCCG
>JAURDG010000231.1 GCA_030828025.1 Flavobacteriaceae bacterium
CAGCTGCCCAATCCATGGATGTGCTCGCACCCCATAAACGCACAGGGGTTTTCTATCCGTTACAACGTTTTTCGCCAGGGCAAAAGTTACATTGGAAAAATATCCCGTTTTGTTTGGAAGCAAATGACAATACGGACTTGGATCTACTCGGAAAGCTTGCACGGCAATTGAGTGATGAAGTCCATTTTGTGACGGCTGAACAACGCCTACATCTACACGCCGCAGCTGTTTTTGCAAATAACTTCTGTAATCACCTCTTGGGTATCAGTCAACAAATCACTTCAAATGCAGGCCTCCCCCACGCATTGCTCCATCCGATTATGAAAGAAACGCTATCGCGCAGCCTGCATTCAGATGCGGCGACACATCAAACTGGACCAGCCAAACGAAATGATAGACACACACAGTCAAAACATATTGATATCTTGACGACGGAAGAGGCAAATTTGTATCGCGCATTGAGTCAATCTATATATAAAACACATAACACATGAGTTACAAAGAAGAATTCAAACACATCACCACTTTTGTTTTTGATGTAGATGGTGTATTTACCGATGGCAGCATTACCATTTTGCCTGATGGAGAAATGATACGCACCATGAACACTAAAGATGGCTATGCGGTTAAAGCTGCGCTTCACGCTGGCTTTGGCGTTGTTATTATTTCAGGGGGAACAAACGAAGCCGTAAGAATGCGTCTCAATCAATTGGGTATCCAAGACGTGTACTTGGGAGCACACCAAAAGGCAAGCATACTGCATAAATACAGCAAAGAAAACAATGTACGTTTTGAAAATATGCTCTTTATGGGCGATGATATTCCCGATGTAGAAGCCATGGAAATGGTTCGGCTAGGATGTTGTCCTAACGATGCAGTTCCAGAAGTTTTGGCTTCCGCTGATTATATCTCTCACAAAGACGGAGGTAAAGGCTGTGTCCGAGACGTAATTGAGCAAGTTTTAAAAGTACAAGGTAAGTGGGGAGCCCTCACTAATGCCCGCAACGACAGCAAATGACATACAAACTATTCCTTGGCTCTGGTTCTCCCAGACGTGTTGCCCTCTTAAAGCAAATGGGCGTAGCCTTTGAGCAGCGTGTTTTAGCAATTGAGGAAATATACCCCCAAGAATTGAAGGGCGTTGAAATAACCGATTTTTTAGCGCGATTAAAAGGGAAGTCCCACCAGCAACAGCTTCAGCAAAACGAATTGGTGCTTACTGCCGACACCCTTGTTTGGCTTGATGACGCCGCACTGGGCAAGCCCATAGATGAAGCCCATGCTATTGAGATGCTTTCAAAATTATCTGGCAAAACACACGAAGTTATCACCTCTGTTTGTTTGAGCACTAACGAAACACAGACGTGCGTTCAAGAAACAACTCAGGTGAGTATGGTTGTATTGTCAAAAGCAGATATCACCCATTACGCCAAAACTCACAAACCCTTTGACAAGGCAGGCGGTTATGGCATTCAAGACTGGATTGGACTGATTGGCGTATCCAAAATAGCGGGTTCTTATACGAATGTTGTTGGCTTGCCTACCGCAAAAACACATCAATTACTACTCCCCTATTTACCTTCAATCAAAGCATAAAATCATTTTATTTCAATATGATTATATTTATGTTTTTGAAACAACCTTTATGACCGAACCAAAAGCTTATATCATTGAGTTTCTATCTGATGAGTGGACAAGAAACTCTTTGTGGACACTGCTTATTATGGTTGCTTATCTTTTTGTTGGTAAACGCATGCCTCCCAAGCACCAACTTCGCATGGGAATGCTGATTGCACTGCTCTTAATTAGCACAACAATTACAGGTCACGCTCGCAACATCATCAATGGGTATTGGAATATTAGTGATAACCTCCCCTTACACCTTTGTAGTGTTTCAAACCTCATCGCTTGTTTTATTCTCTTTATCCCTAAAAAAAAGTGGCTTTTTGAGTTTTTGTTTTACGCAGGTATTATTGGAGCGATTCAAGCTTTTCTCACTCCCCAAATAAATAATTTTGACGGCACTAGCTACGAATATCTTGAGTACTACGTTTCACACGGAGGTATAATGCTGTTGCCTATATTCATGTTCAAAAATTTAGGGTATAAACTGACAAAATATTCATGGCTTAAATTTTCGATTTACATTAATATATTACTGGCATTTGTAATGCCCTTGAATTTTATCATCGATTCTAACTATATGTATTTAGCCAACAC
>JAURDG010000061.1 GCA_030828025.1 Flavobacteriaceae bacterium
GAACTGACACGAATGTTGGCTCCCATAAAGTCAACTTCGTCATAGAACTCTTCTTTTGCTATATTTTTGGAGCCTTTTCCCAACAAGCTGTTGGTGAGTTCACCCACTCCAGCCTTTATGCCTTCCAAAATTGGTGGGTTATCAAGGGTCAAACTTGCGCTTACTTGGGGTAATTTTCGATTTTCTACCACCATTACCCTTAGCCCGTTCTTGAGTTTAAATTGGTACGGTTCGTTAATTTGAATTGCTGGTGCAGGTCCTGGTTTTGGCTGCTGGCTTCGGTCGATTTGTGCAATAGCCGAAACCGCCAATAATGATATGAATAATACAAGTAATTTTTTCATGATGCTACGGTTTAGTTGGTTTCAGATTCTGGCAAATACTCGAGCACCAAACGTTGATTGGAGCTTAAATACTTGTTGGCGATGTTGCGAATTTCTTCTCGAGTAATTGAACGATAAATATCAATCTCGTCATTGATTAAATGTGTATCGCCATACAACATATAATAGCGTGCCAAGGAGTTGGCAATGCCTTCAACCGAAGCATTTGACCGAACAAAATTGTTTTCAAATTTATTGAGCAGCTTTTGATAATCACGTTCCGATATTAAATCGTTTTGCAGTTTTGCAATTTCCTCGTCCATTTCGTCAATTAGGTCAGTTAGCTGAAATTCACCTTGTGGAAGACCAAATACCACATACATGCTGTAGTCTTCTTGCGCGATGTTAAATGCGCCTGTTTGGAGTGCCATTTTCTTTTCGTCCACCAGCTTTTTGTAGAGTTTAGAGCTTGGCCCGTCACTCAAATAAGTAGAAATCATATCCAACACACGAGAATCACGCTCCTTAAATGAAGGTGTGCGATAGGCAGCGATTACGGCTGGTATCTGAATATTGCCATCATACGCCTTGGCTGTGCGTGCTTCAACAATAGGGTCTTCGATATGCTTTTTTCGGTCAATATCTGCTCCTCTTGGAATATCGCCAAAATAATCTTCAACCATTTTTTTGGTAGCGTCAATATCGATGTCGCCCGCCACGACAAGCACGGCATTGTTGGGCACATAGAATTTTTTGTTAAATGCCAAAAACTCATCGAGTGTAGCAGCATCTAGGTGCTCCATTTCGCCGATGGTCGTCCAGCGATAAGGATGCTTTTTAAATAGATGCTTTTTAACATTTTCCAAAAATTTCCCGTAGGGTTGGTTGTCCACACGAAGACGTTTCTCTTCTTTCACAACTTCGTTTTGGGTATCCACGCCGCCTTGTTCGATGATGGGATGCAGCATACGCTCTGACTCCAACCACAACCCCAATTCCAAGTTGTTTGAGGGAAATACTTCGTAGTAATAGGTTCGATCGTCGGTGGTGTTGGCGTTGTTGGTACCGCCATTTTCCGTAACGATAGAAAACCAAGCGCCGTTGTCAATATTTTCTGTACCCTCAAAAAGTAGGTGTTCAAAAAAGTGTGCAAAGCCCGTTCGGTCGGGCTGTTCGTCTTTGGCACCCACATGATACATAACCGAAGTTGTTACCACAGGTGCTGTATTGTCTTGGTGTAAAATAACGTGTAAGCCATTTGGTAAGTCGTATTCCTCAAAGGAAACCGCCTGCCCAAACAATGTACTTGCCACAAATAAGAATGTTGGAGTAAGATATTTAATCATGATAATTTAGAGTTTAGCATATAAATTTAAAAATTATACTCTAATTAACAACGATCTAGCAAAATTAATGTTACATGTAAAAAGCGTTGGTTGATTCGTTTCAAGGTTGTATATTTGCCCCCGCTTCGTCGAGAAGTATAAAAATTAAAATTATGTTTGCAATCGTAGAGATAGCAGGGCAGCAATTTAAAGTTGCAAAAGACCAAAAGGTATTTGTACATCGTTTGGACGCCAAAACAGGAGACAAGGTTTCTTTTGACCAAGTTTATATGTTGGCAGATGGTGACAAAATATCTGTAGGCGCCCCAGCTGTAGCCAATGCTTCGGTAGAAGCTAAAGTGGTTCGTCATTTGAAAGATGACAAAGTAATTGTATTTAAAAAGAAACGTCGTAAGGGATACCGTGTAAAGAATGGCCACCGTCAGTCGCTTACCGAAATCGTAATCGAATCGGTAGGGGTAGGCACAGCCAAAAAGGCAGCTGCCAAGAAAGAAGTTGCGCCAAAGGCGGATACTGCAAAAGCTGCAGCTCCTAAAAAGGAAGCGGCAAAATCAGCAGATTTCTCTTCAAAAACCGTAGCCGAGCTTAAAGATTTGGCAAAGGCAGCGGGAATAGAGGGTATTTCATCGATGAAAAAAGCCGACTTGGTAGCGGCACTTGAAGCTAAAAAATAAAAAGAGAACACCATGGCACACAAAAAAGGAGTTGGTAGCTCGAAGAACGGAAGAGAATCAGAGTCGAAACGCTTGGGCGTAAAGATTTTTGGCGGACAGCTTGCTACGGCAGGGAACATTATTGTTCGTCAGCGTGGCACTGCCCACCACCCCGGTGAAAACGTATATTTAGGTAAAGACCACACGCTACACGCCAAAGTTGACGGTGTGGTGCGCTTTACCAAAAAGAGAAACAACCGCTCGTATGTTTCTGTAGATCCACAGCAGTAGCCCCAGCAGTATTTTAGAAAACAAAACCCCGCCATCAGCGGGGTTTTTTGTTTCCTGTTTACATACTTACGTTTTCTTTTTGAAAAGCAAAAAACCCTTCAAAACTCAAGTCTTCGTCTAGAGCTTCCCAGTGAATACCAAAAGGGGAAAGCTCATATTTTTCGCGCTGTTCTGGGGTAGCTTGTGCCAACTTGGGGAACCACTTTAACGGCATAGATTTTTCAACCCCTTCAGTCGTTTCAAGGAAAATATGTTCACAGCCAAACCAAATGCGAGCTATAGTCATGTTGTTTAAACCTTTCTAAATGAGTATTAGGCCTTTTGTTTTTTACTTTTTCTAATTAAAAAACTTTTTACATGATACAAGGGCATAACCATAATTACAGCAATCGCTTTATAAATGATATTTAAAATTTGTTTTTTCACGTTCACTAATTTAGGGTAATCTAAATAAAACAAATTTATATTTTTAAATTCTAAACAGAAAGACCCTCCTCTGAGCAACATGAGCACCCAGAGCAATCTTCAGAGTAAAGTTCCCTAAAGCCCTCAGTAGTGGGCATAAATAGCCATGGAAAACCCCCATCGGTAGTCTTCATTTCTTGGGTTTCCATTGGAGAAACCCCATAGTTTTCTAAACATAATGTATATTCATATATAAGATTTAAAAATTAAACAAGGGCTAAGTTAGCTTTGCTCCGTGTAAGTTGTTAGCACGGAACGATTTTTTTGACAAAAAAACCCGAAGCAATTGCCTCGGGTTTTGATACAGTGCTAAAATAAAATCTTAGTAGCGGTAGTATTCCGGTTTATAGGGTCCGGCTACGGGTACGCTGATATAATCCGCTTGGTCTTGGTCGAGTTCTTCCAATTCCACGCCAAGTTTGTCTAGGTGCAAGCGGGCTACTTTTTCATCCAAATGCTTGGGCAGCATATACACCTTGTTTTCGTAGCGGTCGGCGTGCTTCCAAAGCTCGATTTGCGCCAGCGTTTGGTTCGTAAACGAATTACTCATCACAAAACTTGGGTGCCCTGTAGCACAACCCAAATTCACCAATCGCCCTTCGGCAAGTACAATAATATCTTTGCCTTCAACCGTGTATTTATCCACTTGCGGCTTGATTTCTACTTTGCTGTCTCCGTAGTTATCGTTAAGCCACGCCATGTCAATTTCGTTGTCAAAGTGTCCAATGTTACATACAATGGCTTTGTCTTTCATGGCACGGAAATGACGCTCGCTAACAATGTCCTTATTTCCTGTGGCGGTAACAATGATATCGGCGTTTCCAATCACAGTGTCTAATTTCTTCACTTCATACCCATCCATAGAGGCTTGCAGTGCACAAATGGGGTCAATTTCAGTCACGGTAACAATAGAACCTGCTCCTTGGAAAGAGGCAACTGTTCCTTTACCTACATCGCCATACCCCGCAACAACTACGCGCTTTCCAGCAAGCATGATATCGGTAGCTCTACGCACCGCATCAACAGCCGATTCTTTACAGCCGTATTTGTTGTCAAACTTGGATTTAGTCACCGAATCATTCACGTTAATGGCAGGCAGCGGAAGCGTGCCTTTCTGTACACGCTCATAAAGGCGGTGTACGCCTGTAGTGGTTTCTTCGGAAAGGCCTTTTATGGCAGCAGCCAATTCGGGATAGTCGTCCAAAACCATATTGGTAAGGTCGCCACCGTCGTCCAAAATCATGTTGAGTGGTTTGCGATCTTCCCCGAAAAACAGCGTTTGCTCAATACACCAATTAAATTCTTCTTCGTTCATGCCTTTCCATGCATATACGGGGATGCCCGCCGCAGCAATGGCAGCAGCAGCATGGTCTTGGGTAGAGAAAATATTACACGAACTCCACGTAACTTCTGCGCCAAGTGCAGTAAGCGTTTCGATGAGTACCGCCGTTTGTATGGTCATGTGGAGGCAGCCCGCAATACGTGCGCCTTTGAGCGGTTGCGCTGCGCCATATTCTTCACGGAGTGCCATGAGTCCAGGCATTTCTGCCTCGGCCAATTCAATTTCCTTACGCCCCCAATCCGCTAGAGAAATGTCTTTCACTTTATAAGGAACATATGTCGTAGTTTTAGTAGCCATAGTTGTATATTTGATTCTTAGCAATTTAGTGCACAAAGGTACGATTTTAGATGCCCATTTACAAAACAGCAAAATTACCGTACAACACCCATTTTTTGGTTTGGGAAATTACAGAGTCTGAGGTGTGGCTTGCTCAAGAAATTGAGCTTACAGAACTGTGTGTCAATAGGTTAAGCAAAATGAAATCACTTGTGCACCGTAAGGGGTTTTTGAGCGTTCGTCACTTGCTTAAAGCACATGGCTACGCACCATCTGACTTGCGTTACGATGACTATGGAAAACCACATCTAGCAGATAGTAAGTACATTTCGATATCACATTCCCACAATTTTGCTGTAGTAGTTATCAGCGACTGTCCAATAGGTGTAGATATAGAAAAAGAACGCCCCAAAATTCATCGCATTGCGCCCAAATTTTTAGCTGCTTCCGAACAAGAAACACCAGCTACAGATCGTTATCGAACCACGCAATGGTGCATCAAAGAAGCTGCCTTTAAAGCCTTTGGTAAAAAAGGATTGAGTTTTTTGCATCATATTCGAACAACACATATGCACACCCAACATCCGATTGCCGAAGTGAGCATCAATGCTAAGGTGGAAAAGGTTAAAAACTGGCTGTTCCATTGGCCACAATTTTCATGTGCTATTGGCATAAAAACAGATTAAAACATGCACGAACTTTTTGATTTTCTTTTTGGGCAGTATCAGACTTATGAAACCACAGATGTGGTGCTTGAAGTAATTGCTGTACTTTTTGGCTTTTTAAGCGTTTGGTATGCCAAGCAAAACAATATTTGGGTTTTCCCGACGGGGCTGATTTCTACAGCTATTTTTGTGTATTTGCTTTACAAATGGGAACTTCTTGGCGACATGATGATCAACGCCTATTACTTTGCTATGAGTATTTATGGCTGGTATATTTGGACCCGAAAAACCAACAATTCCCCAACACCCATTGCACGCACAACGCTACGAGAAAAAATAGTGTCGATACTGATTTTTGTCGCTACGCTAATTTTTGTTTGTGCGGTTTATAAATGGGCTGACAAATGGACTTCTTGGGTTGCTTATGTAGATACCCTAACGACGGCTATATTTTTTGTAGGCATGTGGCTTATGGCACGTAGAAAGATTGAAAATTGGACGTTTTGGATTATTGGCGATGTCATATCTGTGCCTTTATATCTGCATAAAGGATTAACCTTTACCAGTTTTCAATACTTTGTTTTTACGGCAATAGCTATCTTTGGTTATCTAGCATGGAAAAAGAACTTAAACAAACCCCAAGCAACTGCATAAGAGTTGCACTATTTGGGCCCGAATCCACAGGGAAAACAACACTCGCCAAAGCATTGGCGGCGTATTATAACACGTGCTGGGTTCCAGAGTTTGCTCGTGATTACTTACAAGAAAAATGGAATACCACTAAAGAAATTTGCAAGAAAAAAGACATTTATCCAATAGCAGTGGGGCAAATGGCACTTGAAAATGAATTAGCCAAAAAAGCCAATAAAATTCTTTTTTGTGACACCAACTTACTTCTGACAGAAGTCTATGCACGAACCTATTTTGATGGTTGGTGCGATCAGCGTATTGTGGAGGCGAATAAAGAAAATCAGTACGAACTATACTTTTTGACCGATATTGACGTTCCGTGGGTAGCGGATGATTTGCGTGATAGACCCAACCAACGAAAAGAAATGTTTGAAAGCTTTAAGACTGCCTTAGATTCACGAAAGATTGGCTATATTACACTTAGCGGCTCACACAATGAGCGCTTAAATAAAGCAGTTGCCCGAATAAACCAATTTTTATGAGTTATAATTTTACCCAAAAAGACTGCAATTTTTTTCAAGAATTGGGAATCTCGGAGGCAGAAGTGCAGCAGCAACTGAATTTATTTCACAAAGGGGTTAATCATGTAGTTCTGGATAGGGCAGCTACTGTGCATGACGGGATTAACCAATATTCTGAAAAAGAAATAGACCATTTTATTGACTGTTTTGAAAAAGAAAAATCAAGTTATAGCATCACCCGATTTATTCCCGCTTCAGGAATGGCAACAAGAATGTTTCAGTTTTTGCATCACTTTATTTCAAATTACCAACCTAATGAGGAAACGCTACGGAGTTATTTAAACAGAAAGCGAACGTATAAATTAGCTGTGTTTTTGGGTGGCATTGAGAAATTTCCATTTTTCAAAACGCTAAAAAAGACATTGGCGAGCACCAATGACGAAGGGCACGACACAGACTACCGCTACCCCTTTATTTTAAAGCTTATTGATGAATATAGCATGAAGCCAAAAGCACTTTTCCCTTTTCATCGCTATGGCTCTAAACTAAGAACAGCTGCCGAAGAGCAATTAAGTCTATCGAAAGAATTTGTAGCAGTGAAAAACGAAATGAATATTCACTTTACCGTTCCGCCAAATGCAGAAAATACGTTTAAAAAAATACTTCAACCTGTTTTAGAGGAACTTAAAGAAAAGCATAGCATCAACACAGGTTTAGGTTTTTCTACGCAAGAGAAAAGCACAGATACCATAGCTGTAGGCACAGACAATACTCCTTTTAGAGATGCCGACGGCAATCTGCTTTTCCGTGCTGGTGGGCATGGTGCCCTTATTCGTAATTTAAATGCGCTTCCTGAAGAGCTCATTTTCCTTAGCAACATTGACAATATTTCCGTGGAAAAATACCACAAGCAAACAGCTCGCTATAAAAAGTTTTTGGCGGGTGTGCTCATCACGCACATGACACAAATC
>JAURDG010000226.1 GCA_030828025.1 Flavobacteriaceae bacterium
AATACCAATAACGCCTGCTAAAATAGTAGCGATACCTACAACAAGCGATAACAAATTCATGCCGCTAGAAAACCCTTTTACCCGATTAAATATTTCGCCTAGATTAAAACTTCCGAAGGCACGCTCATCCTCTGGATGTACGCGATGCTTGATGCGTAGCGCAGCTTTGATGTCTTCCTCAACACGGACAACATCGGCACTATCATAAGCTGCCATAGCAAACCAATCTACATTATCTCCGGTATTGTACACTTTTTTAAAGGTAGTAAAGGGCATATAAATATCGCTGTCATTTTCGAAGCCGCCGCCATTACCTGTGAATTTATGAACACCTATTACTTGAAAGTACATATTGTCGATTTCAATAAAAGCACCGACAGGCTCTTCTGTTTTTTCAAACAATTCTTTTTGGGTACGTTCACCAATGACACATACTTTGCGTTGGTTGTCAATATCCGCTTGATTAATAAAGCGCCCACCTTCATAAATGTCTTTTGTAGCAATCTTGACCAAAATGGGAAAGTCGCCATATATCGTGTAATTTCCTGATTTTGTACCACGTCCAACACTAGCTGCTTGCCCACCAAAAGCCCCTCTAGAAATTCTCGGTGCTACAAATTCCAATTGCGGAACACGCTCCATCAAATACTTTTGGTCATCTAATTTAAGTTGCATCCTGCGCCCCGTACGGAAGCCGTCAAAAGGTATGCTCGTACGTTGTGCCCAAACAAATAGGCTATTGATGGCTACTTGCTCAAACTGTCGCTCAAAGCCGTTGTCCAAGCCCTTAGAAGCTCCAGACAAGGTGATGTAAATAAAAATTCCCCACAAGACACCGATAACTGTAACGACGGTGCGCAGTTTATTTTTTTGGATGGAACCAAAAATTTCTTGCCAAGTATCCCGATCAAATAAGGTTTTAAGCATTAGTCGTCTCTTAAAGCAATTATAGGTTTAATTTTTGCTGCTCGACGAGCAGGAATATACCCAGCAATAGCACCAAAAACAATCAAGGTTAGGGTGGCGGCTATTGCCGTATTGGTGCTAATATATGGGTTGATGATAAAGTAATCTTCTAAAGATTTGCCAATAAGTGCTAAGGTACCAACCCCTGCCAATAAGCCAGCATAACCCGCTATTGTCGTGATAAAGACCGACTCGTGGAGAATCATCCCGACAACAGATTTTGGGGTTGCGCCTATTGCCTTACGAATACCCAATTCTTTGGTGCGCTCTTTCACAACATAAACCATAATGTTCGAGATGCCAATAATGCCGGCAAGCAAGGTTCCTAATCCAACAAAGGTTACGATTAGCTGTAAGATACTGGCAAATTGCTGTGATTCTTTAAAATCTGCGGCAACATTTCGGACGAATATACCGCGTTGATCGTCAGGAGCAACAAAATGCTTTTTACGCAAAAACGCCATTAATTTTTTTTCAAAAGCTAGGGCACCCGCATAGCCAAGCTCTGGTCGAAATGCCAAAATGATTTGGTCAATTCGGTCGTTGCTTTTTTCCAATTGTTGCCGCGTGGTGTAAGGAATGTAAATCAAACGCTCCTCGTTGTCTCCGCCTTCGTCACGATAAACACCAACAACCTTAAACGAAACACCGCCTACATCGATATCTTTTCCTAATCCGGATTTCCCTTTAAATAAATCTTGTTCGACCAAACGTCCAATCGTCGCATATTTGGTGCGCTGTGCTAGGTCAGTTTCGTTGATGTAACGCCCGGCGGTAATGATTGTTTTTTCGGCATATTGGTGTCCTGGAGCTATTCCCCGAACGGAATAATTGTTGCTTTCCATGCCGTGCTTTACCAAGGCATTACGAGAAATTCGGGGTGTCATGTATTCCAAATAAAAGCCAAAATTTTGTTGAATATCCGTTAGGTCATCATTGCGAAAAATGATGCGCCTTTTGGCCTTAAAACCACGATATGGCTTTTGGGTTTGTCCTGGATAGAGCCAAATAGTATTGGTAGCATCGTCAAGAAAAAATTCTTGGAACGAGTTTTTGAGTCCATTGCCAAAACCAAAAAGGAGGACGAAAATAAAAATTCCCAAAGCAACCGTAAAGCCTGATAGCCCCGTACGCAATTTGTTTTTGCTTAGGGTGTAAAACATTTCGTGCCAACGATCTCTACTCCACATATTTACTTGCTTTGACCTGGGTAACTTGTTTGTCCGAAACAATAACGCCGTCTCGAAGCTGTACGATGCGTTTGCACATGTTGGCAATATCTTCCTCGTGCGTGACTATAAGCAAGGTAATCCCTTGTTCGTTAATGGTTTGCAAAACGTCCATAAGTTCATAGGAAGTCTTGGAGTCTA
>JAURDG010000041.1 GCA_030828025.1 Flavobacteriaceae bacterium
CAATACCGCATTCACAAAAGAAGGTGCTTATATCTATGTGCCTGAAGGAAAAGTCGTAGAAAAGCCCGTCCAAATCATTCATTTTGCTACCGACAAAAACCCAAAACTGTTGTTGCAACCACGCAACCTTATCGTGGTGGGCAAAAATGCCGAAGTACAAGTGGTTGAACGCCACCAGAGCTTATCGGAAAACGCAACTTTTACTAATGTAGTTACCGAAATATTTGCAGAACAAAACGCACACATCGATTACTATAAAATTCAAAACGACAACGCAGAGGCGTCGCTTATCGACAGCACGTATATTGCGCAACAAAAACACAGCCATGCCAAGGTGCATACCTTTTCTTTTGGCGGGAAACTCATTCGCAATAACCTGAATTTTTACCACAAAGAACCCGAAATTAACTCCACCATGAAAGGAATAACATTGATTGAGGGAAATCAATTTGTGGATCACCATACTTTGGTGCATCATGCGCATCCCAATAGCGAGAGTCATCAAGATTATAAGGGAATTTATGCCGACAAGGCTACTGGTGTATTTAACGGTAAAATCATCGTAGAAAAAGCGGCACAAAAAACCAATGCTTTTCAGCAAAACAACAATATTTTGATGGACGACAAGGCGAGTATCAACACCAAACCACAATTGGAAATTTTTGCCGATGACGTCAAGTGTAGCCATGGGTGTACCATTGGACAATTGGATGAGGATGCACTCTTTTATTTACAAACACGTGGTATCCCTAAAAAGGAGGCTCGTGGACTGCTTACCTATGCTTTTGCCAACAATGTATTGCAAAGTGTACAAATTGACTCCGTAAAAAAACGCATCAATAAATTGATCGCCAATAAGTTGGGTGTAAATATTGGGTTTGATGTCTAATACCTCCTTGGATTTAGCGAAAATTAGGGCGGACTTTCCCATATTGCAGCGTAAAGTAAATGGGCAGCCATTGGTCTATCTAGACAACGCTGCTACATCACAAACGCCACTACCCGTCATCGAAGCCATTAGCGATTACTACAAAAACACTAACGCTAACATTCATCGGGGCGTACACGCACTTAGTCAAGAAGCAACCGAACAGTTTGAGGAGGCTCGTAAAAAAATTCAAACGCATTTTAATGCCAAGCATGCCCACGAAATAATACTGACTTCGGGAACGACACACGCCATAAATTTGGTAGCAAACGGCTTTGCTGCTTTTCTCAAAGCAGGCGATGAACTAATCGTTTCTGAATTGGAGCATCACGCCAATATTGTTCCGTGGCAGATGCTTTGTGAACGAACAGGTGCGCAACTAAACGTAATTCCCATGACTGAAGACGGTACTTTAGACATGGGCGTATATCATTCCTTACTTAACGAACATACCAAAGTGGTCTTTGTCAATCATGTTTCTAACGCTTTGGGCATCATCAATCCCATCGATCACATTATTGAAAAGGCACATGCCGTTGGTGCAGCCGTGCTTATTGATGGCGCACAAGCAGCTCCGCATATAGTTCCAGATGTACAAGCATTGGATGTTGATTTTTACACCATGTCTGCGCACAAAATATGTGGCCCTACAGGCATTGGCATGCTCTATGGTAAAGCGGAGTGGTTGGGGAAACTTCCACCATACCAAGGTGGTGGTGAAATGATTGACCAGGTAACTTTTAAGAAAACAACCTATGCCGACTTACCGCATAAATTTGAGGCAGGAACCCCTAATATTGCTGGCGGTGTTGGATTTGGCGCTGCTATAGACTACATGCGACGTGTTGGTTTTGATGCCATTGCAGCACACGAGCACGAGCTATTGCAACACGCCACAGAAAAGCTAAACCAGATTGACGGCTTGCGGATTTATGGTGATGTGGCCAAAAAAGTAGCGGTTATTTCGTTTAATGTGGATGGCATACATCCCTATGATATTGGCACTATTTTGGACAAAATGGGCATTGCCGTTCGTACGGGTCACCACTGTTGTCAGCCCATTATGGATCACTACCAAATACCGGGAACGGTACGTGCTTCCTTTGCTTTTTACAACACGCACGATGAAGTGGAGCGATTGGTGGCTGGCGTAGAAAAAGCCGTACGTATGTTGCGTTAATCCGTATCTTTAGCCTATGACGATTACCGAAAAACAAGAAGAAATTGTAGCCGAATTCGCCCTCTTTGACGATTGGATGCAACGCTATGAGTATATGATCGAATTGGGCAAGTCTTTGCCGTTGATTGCACCAGAGTACAAAACTGACGACAACATCATCAAAGGGTGTCAAAGTAAAGTTTGGGCACATGCCGAATTGGAAGGCGACAAAATTGTTTTTACTGCTGATAGTGATGCCATCATAACCAAAGGAATTATTGCCATACTCATCCGCGTATTTTCGCATCAACACCCAAAAGATATTTTGGCGGCAGATACAAATTTTATTGACGAAATCGGGCTAAAAGAACACCTCTCGCCTACACGTGCCAACGGCTTGGTGTCAATGATAAAACAACTTAAAATGTACGCCATTGCGTACCAAACACAACTTTCATAATTATGGATACAGCAGTTCTTGGAGATAAAATTGTACGCACGCTCAAAACCATTTTTGATCCCGAAATCCCTGTGGATATTTATGAGCTTGGGCTTATTTATGACGTTTTTGTCAACGAAGACAACGACGTAAAAATTTTAATGACCCTGACCACGCCCAACTGTCCGGTAGCGGAATCACTTCCTCAAGAAGTCAAAGAAAAAGTACGCTCCCTAGACGAGGTTAATGACGTGGAGTTAGAGCTTACCTTCGACCCGCCGTGGACACGTGACTTGATGAGCGAAGAAGCTAAATTAGAACTCGGGTTTTTGTAATGAGTGCGCCCATTGTCAATCGTGTGGCAAACAGTGCCCTTCAAGTCATTGACTTGGAGGAGCTTTATCAAGAAGGTACACGTACGCTGCTTGACCTTACCGATTTTTTGGACGAAGGCATCCTTTTGCGTGAACAGTCGTTCCGTGAACGCTTGCAAAACCACAATTGGAACGCCTACAAAAATCATTTTGTGGCGGTGTACTGCCCCGAGGATATTCTTGTTCCTCAATGGGCGCCGCTGTTGGTTGTTGCCTATTTGCAGCCCGTCGTTAAGGCTGTTGTCGTGGGCGATGTAGAAGATTTGGAGCAACATCTATTTGCCGAAAAACTATTTGCTTTTGACACCAAACCCTACGAAAATGGGCTGGTGATGATCAAAGGCTGTGCAAACAAGCCTGTGCCCGAACAAGCCTTAGGCTTACTGGCTGCAAAATTAACCCCAATTGTAAAAAAATTATCCTACGGCGAAGCCTGTTCTTCTGTACCTTTATATCGACGTAAATAGATTTTAAACTATGACCCGAATTATTTTTATTATTCTCTTTTTTTCCTCCTTTACTTACGCCCAAAAAGATAGCATACAAACACCCAAAAATGATTGGAAAAAAGGCGGCGAAGCTACCTTTTTATTCAACCAAGCTGCGTTTAGCGAATGGGTGTCTGGTGGCGAAAACAGCATATCCTTAAGCTTTCATGCTGATTACGATTGGAATTATGAAAAAAATGGCTGGAAATGGGACACCAAGTTTTTGGGTGATTTTGGCTTGACAAAAATCAGCGGTACCAAGTTTTTACGTAAAACCAATGACCGCTTTGACTTACAATCCCTTTTGGGTAAAAGTTTTTCTAAAGAATGGAGCTACTCCACCCATTTTGGCATGAAAACACAGTTTGCTCGCGGATATGTCTATGGAAAAGACGATTCGGGAAATGATATACGAACGCTACGCACCCATTTTTTCTCGCCTGTTTACATACAGCTTGGAGTTGGGCTTTACTGGAAAGAATCGGATAATTTGTGGATAAACATTGCGCCCTTTACGCAACGACTTACTTTGGTAAGTCGTAAGTTTACTATGGATTTAGCCGAAGGAAAAGAATATTTTGGGGTGCGCAAAGGCGACAACCACCGCTTTGAATTGGGTGCTTCGGTCACTAGTTTTTATAAGTTCTCACCGCTCGAAAACATACTTCTAGAACAACGCCTTAGCCTGTATTCCGACTATTTGGGAAAAGCAGAAAATGTGGATTTGGACTACCAAGTTACCGCCAAAATGAAAGTCAATGAGCGCATCAGCACAAACCTTATCCTACAAATGGTCTATGACGACAATGCCGTAAAGCGACTACAAGTACGTGAGGTCTTTGGCGTTGGCTTTCGTATGGAGCTAAACTAGCCGAAAGCCGCTTTTTAGGGAGCCAACCTTAACTGAAAAAAGGCACGCGTTACAAACCTGTCTGCCGACAAGGCAAGCAAGCAATTACTTATAGCCCTTGCTAGCGCAAGGCTTTGCCTTGTGCTATTTTAATAGTTTTATTGGCGAGAGAGCAGACCCTTGCGCCAGCAGGGGGGGTTTATTTTTCAGTTATTAATTTTTTCAATTGTTCTTTGGCTCCTTGTCCAGGTCGATTAGCAAATCCGTTGACTAACTCTCCATTTGGACTATAAATCAGAAAATGTGGAATTGTTTTAATTCCCAAATCTTCGATAACTTTAGAGACATTTCCATTTTCTATAAAATAATTTTGACTACTCGAAATTTCGTCTACTTCGATTGCTTTTTTCCAGTTTTCTTTTTTGTCGTTAAGACTTAAATAAATAAACTCAATGTTTTCATCTTTGAGGTCTTTTTTGAGTTTCTTGGATTCTGGCATTATCTTTCGACAAGGTTTACACCAACTAGCCCAAAAATCAATATAAAGCCATTTTCCATGATTTTTTGCTAAAAGGTTATAATAAGTCAAAGTGTCATTTTTAAGATTTGTTAAAACCAACTCATTCGATTTGCTGAAATCAAGTTTAAAGTCTTTTTTAAGCTGATCTAGCTGTTCTATATTGGTGGTGTTTTCTTGAAGTTTTTTAAAATATTCTTGTTTATCTTGTACTCTGAAATTTTGACCAATTCCATTGTAAGCATTGAACAATAGGAAATTTTTTGCCGTTTGATTAAACCGTTTGTCCTTTAAGATTGAGTCAAATCTTATTCTTGAGTCAATGTAATATCCACCAGAGCTTCCATTATTTTCTTCGATGAAGTTTAAATCATATTGAGTAATGTCATTCAAGTAGTCTCGAAAGAATGAAAATTTCATTAACGAATCTGTTTTGGATAAGTCAAATCCAAAAACTTGTTCAATAGTTTCTTTGCCTTTTAAAGATTTGTTTTGTTCTAACCATTTTTTAATACTCTTTAGTTTTTTATGCTTTTCCATGAGCATTTTCAAGGCATCTTTGCGATAGAGATAGTTTGTTTGAGAAATTAAATTTTTCTTTTTTAAAGAGTCTAAAAGCTTAACCTCTTTTGTAAAATCCAACTTTGCTTGGTTGAAATAATCGATAGATTTTTGCTCGTGGTCTTGAAAATTTTCATTTAAAAACATATTGCCAAAAATCAGATAATGACTGGTGTATTTGTTGTCAAATAATTTTTTTAGTCGGTAGCTATTGTAATTTAGCTCTAAATCACTTACCTCTCTGTTAGTAATTTTTGCTTTTGGAATATTATGTTCGTAGTTAAAAATAATTGTATCTCCATTTTTGACTAAAAAAGTTTCTTTTATTGAAGTGAAAAAGTTGTTTGTTGATAATTCTAGATAGTCATTGTGGGTTTCTATAGTAACTGTATCTGATACATTTGCTTTTGGTCTCCAAGTTTGAACATTGTTCATATAATCCAAGTATGTGAAGCCATTGTTGTTCCAGTATACTCTTGGTCCTAAACTGTCTTTTAGCTTTTTTCCAACACTATCTTGTTTTATTAAATGAATGTATTTTTTCGGTGCATTTACTGAAATAAGAACAACCTTATTTGGTTTTTCAGTTACAATTTTATCATTTTCCTTTTTGCAAGAGACAAAACTTAAAATCAGAAGTAGTATGTTAAATGTCTGTTTCATTTTTCAGCTTTTTACCAACGTACTCCACTGGCGCGCATTTGCAATGTGTGACTAACCTTTTAAAATAGGTACGCACTGCAAACCTGTCTGCCGACAAGGCAGGCAAGCAATTACTTATAGCCCTTGCTAGCGCAAGGCTTTGCCTTGTGCTATTTTAATAGTTTTATTGGCGCGAGAGTAGTCCCTCGCGCCAGCAGGGGGTGTTAGAAAGTTTACAGTTATGGTCTTATTCACCAAATACATGTTCTTTTCGTCTACCCCATCAAAAGTATAAACCCATTTCTGCTTATTTTTAGTTTCAGCTGATATCAAATATTTATTATTGCTTTTTTTAAACCCTGATTTGGCAATTTTTGGTATATCAAACATCAGGCAATTGTTCGTTGGGTAATCTTCACTCCAATTAGGCAAAAGAGCTTTGGCAAAGTTTAGGTAAGATGTCTTATCAATTGTATATGCTCTAAATACTTTGTCATTATTCTCTTTCATATGTAAATGAAAAAAATTCTGGTATGGAATGATAATTGATTTATTATCTGCAGTATTCGTCTTTTCAATTATATTTCTTAACCTAAAATTATCAAATTCATTGGGTGAATTTGTTTCATCAAAAGCCAATATCATATCAACTCCTAGAGACTTAGTGTGCCAATCCAATAAGTTAGATTGTTCATCTTGAATTCCCGGGGACAATCCTTCAAAAACAACATCATAAATTTTACCTTTTTTCTTTAAAAGAATTATACTTGGAAATTCTCTGTACGGTGGAATCACTTCAACTACTACAATATCATCTATTTCTTTATGGACTTTAATTACCTGAATATTAAAGTTTTCAGAAATAAGCATTTCTTTTAATTTTTGTTCAATTCCAATATCCTGAGAAATAATGTGATGAGTTGACAAAAGAAATAATATTGTCAATGGTCTAATAAAAAGTTTTCTTGGATTTAATAGGCTAATCATAATCAAGAGTTTCGGGCTTGTTTACCGCTAATGTAACAAAAAAGAATTACTCCTCTTCCACCACTATTTCGGGATACAGAAAGTGGTTATAGGGAAAACGGGTAATGTGCAACTCCCGTACTTTTTGATATACGCGGTTGCGGAACTGTTCGATGTTTGTTTTGTTGGTTGCCGAAATAAACACCGCATCGCCTTGGGTTTTTGCCATCCAGGTTTCTTTCCATTCTTCCAATGAAAAATGAGCTTTGCCACGCTCGGTCATAAGGTCGGTTTCGTCAAAATCCTCCGCTTGGTACGCATCTATTTTATTAAACACCATCAGTGTGGGTTTGTCTTGCACGTTTAGTTCTGCAAGCAGCTCGTTTACCGAATCGATGTGCGCCTCAAACTGCGGATGGGCAATGTCCACCACGTGCAAGAGCAAGTCGGCTTCGTGTACTTCGTCAAGCGTACTTTTAAAACTCTCTACCAATTGGGTAGGGAGTTTGCGAATAAACCCTACCGTATCGGAAAGCAAAAAGGGTAAATTGCCCACCACCACTTTGCGCACCGTGGTGTCTAGCGTAGCAAAAAGTTTGTTTTCGGCAAATACATCGCTTTTGCTCAGCACGTTCATCAGCGTAGATTTGCCCACATTGGTATAGCCAACAAGAGCCACACGCACCAACGAACCACGGTTGCCACGTTGGGTTGCCATTTGGCGGTCTATGGTCGTGAGTTTCTTTTTTAGCAAGGATATTTTATCCCGTACAATACGGCGGTCGGTTTCAATTTCGGTTTCTCCGGGACCACGCATGCCAATACCTCCACGCTGCCGCTCGAGGTGCGTCCACAGTCCTTTGAGGCGCGGCAATAAATATTGATACTGCGCCAGTTCTACTTGCGTACGGGCATAACTGGTCTTGGCACGTTGTGCAAAAATGTCTAATATAAGCCCTGTACGGTCTAAAATTTTACACTTTAGCGCTTCTTCAATATTGGCCTGTTGCGCAGGTGTTAATTCGTCATCAAAAACCACCGTGCTGATGTCATGGGATTTAACGTAGGCACGTACGTCTTCTATTTTGCCACTTCCGAGAAATGTTTTGGGGTGTGGCGTGTCCAATTTTTGGGTAAAGCGCTTTTTGACTTCACCTCCAGCGGTAAGGGTCAAAAACGCCAACTCGTCCATATAGTCGCTGACTTGTTGTTCGGTCTGCTGCTGGTTGATGATGCCGACCAATACGGCGTATTCGTAGTCGTGTGTTTTTTGCTCAATCATCCCACTTGGTCAGCTTCATGTTGTTGCCATCAAAAACGGCATAGGTGTTATAATCGACCCAATCGCCCAAATTGATGTAGCGGGCATTTTTGGACAGCTCGATATCCAAAGGCAAGTGCCGATGCCCAAACACAAAAAAGTCGATGTCTTTGGTTTGAAGTTGTTTCTCGCAATACTGCGCCAACCACTCCTTTTCGGCACCCGCAAATACTTTGTCTTCTTCGCCAGAAATCAATTTATTTTTTACGGACAACCGCTGCGCAAAACACAAGCCCAAATCGGGATGTATCCAGCGATAAAAAAATTGAATCATGCGATTGCGAAACACCTTTTTCATACGCTTATAGCCCTTGTCGCCAGGTCCCAATCCATCGCCGTGTCCAATAAAAAAAGTTTTATCATTTAAGTTAATTTGTTGTGGCTCAAAAAATACGGGGATCCCCAATTCTTGTTCGAAGTATCCGTTCATCCACATATCGTGGTTTCCCACAAAAAAATAGATCGGTATGCCGCTATCCGAGATTTCGGCGAGTTTGCCCAATACCCGAACAAAACCCTTCGGAACTACTGATTTGTATTCAATCCAAACATCAAATAAATCGCCCATTAAGTAAATGGCTGCTGCATCCTTTTTGACTGCATCAAGCCAAGCGACAAAGTGCTTTTCACGAATGCGACTCTGTTCTAGGGTAGGTGCGCCTAGGTGGTTGTCCGATGCGAAATAAACCTTTTTCCCTTTGGGTATATTCATGTTACAAAAGTACGAATTACTGATCGTCAGCAAACCACTCGGCAAAAGAGGTGGCGGTTTCCTGCAAGCGCAAATGATGTAATGTTATCGAATGTGGTAGCTTTGCCATAATTTTACCAGCAAAATCGATGACCATTTCTTCACTAGTGGGTTGATAATCGACCAACAAAACTTTATGCCCACTAGCTTCGAGCGTTTTGGCGAGTGCAACATGTG
>JAURDG010000105.1 GCA_030828025.1 Flavobacteriaceae bacterium
CATCATACGACATACCACCCATAACCGTTTCCATAGAATCGGCAATCAAATCGCGAGAAGGAAGCGAAAAACGCATCCCGGGCGTACCCATAGAAATACCATCACTAACACCAATAGTGTTGAATACCAAGCCTACAAGATCGGCAGCAGCAGTACCCGTTTTGATATGCTGTGCTAAGTCGTTCAAGTGCATATTGCATGGATTGCCCTCATATCCAGTACTAGCAATGCCGACTAAGGGTTTTTGAAAATCCTCATCGGTCAAGCCGATAGCGTGCAGCATGGCTTGGGCAGCTGGTTGCGTAGGGTCTTGAGTTACAACTTTAGAATATCGATTGTGTGCCATAGTAAGTCAAAAGTAGTTTAAAGAATATCGAGGTGCGCATGTGCAAAAAATCAAAACGATATTCAAAAAAATAGTTCATTATTTAATTACTTGATTATCAAGATAATACAACATAAAATATATGATGTTCAAATTTATTTTTGTCTGCTAAAGCAAATTTCAAAGGAGCAAAAATAATTAAACCAATTGGCATACGAAATGAAAAACATACTTTTACACAATTCACACTATAAGCTGTAACTTTTGCACATGATTAAGGAGCATACATTAATGGACATAAAAAAAGCCCAAGCTGCATTTTTTAGAGCTGGCAATACTCAATCCATTCAAGAACGAATCGCACGCCTAAAAGCACTAAAACGCAGTGTTAAAAACAAGGAACACGATATCATAGAAGCCTTGCAACTAGACCTAGGAAAGCCCGAGGCTGAAATATGGCTTGCCGAGATTTACGTAACGCTCGAGGAACTACAGATTTTTATCAAAAATTTAACGCATTGGACAGCACCACGACGGGTGCCAAGCAAGTGGCTAAACATGCCCAGCAAAGATTGGGTGCTAGCCGAACCATACGGTTGTACACTTCATATTGCCCCATGGAACTACCCGTTTCAGTTGGCGTTAAATCCCTTAATTGGTGCCGTAGCTGCTGGAAACACAGTTGTGTTAAAACCATCAGAACACGCACCCAAAACCGCTGCTGTGCTTGAAAAAATAATTGATGAAGTATTCCCTAAAGAATGGGTGTATGTGGCACAAGGCGGTCCTGAAGTTGCGCAAGCATTACTCAATATTCGCTGGGATTACATTTTCTTTACTGGTGGCGTGCGTATTGCCAAGTTGGTCGCCAAAGCTGCTGCCGAACACCTAACGCCAACCACTTTGGAATTGGGGGGGAAAAATCCGTGCATCATCGATCAAACCGCCAACATAAAGATTACCGCACGTCGTGTAGCTTGGGGGAAATTTATGAATTGTGGGCAAATATGCATGTCTCCCGATTACGTTTTAGTACACAAAAGCAAATATGATGCGCTTGTTGCTGCATTAAAATATGAGATTGTTCGTATGTATGGAGACAATCCAAAAGAATCCCCTGACTACGCCCGATTGGTGCATGAAGGGCATGCAACCACAATGAAAAACCTACTTGAGGGACAAGAAATTTTACATGGTGGCACCTACAACATAGCTGCGCGATATGTAGCACCCACGCTTGTTCGGGTTGACAACTTAGAAAACAGTTTGATGCACGATGAAATTTTCGGGCCTATTTTACCCATATTCACCTATGAGGATGAGCAAGAAATTGATCAGATGGTACATCATTATGACAAGCCGCTTTCTTTTTATGTTTTTTCACAGCGAAAAAAATGGGCAAAAGCACTTATGAAGCGGCATAGTTTTGGTGGCGGTATGATCAACGATGTCATTGTGTATTTCACCAACCATAAACTACCGTTTGGTGGAGTTGGCAATAGTGGCATGGGCAGTTATCACGGAAAGTATTCCTTTGATACATTTACGCACTACAAGCCCTATGTAGCACGTAGCACATGGTTTGACCCCATTCAGCGTTATGCGCCCTATGGAAAATCGTTCCCGTTACTAAAAAAGATTTTGCGCTGGACAAGTTAGCCCAACCAACCTTCTCTATCCAAGCTACGGTATTGTATTGCCTCTGCGATATGCGCATCAGCAATGGCATCAACACCTTCCAAATCAGCGATGGTTCTGGCTACTTTTAATATACGATCGTAAGCACGAGCAGAAAGGCGCAATCGATCCATAGCACTTTTAAGTAGCGCTAACGAAGATGCCGAAATGGAACAATACGCACGTATTTGTTTGGTATTCATTTCGGCGTTGTGGTGGATGTTTGGAAGATTAGCAAAACGTTTTGCTTGTCGTTGCCGAGCAGCCATGACACGCTCTCGAATAGCGCTACTCGATTCCGCCAAAGGAGTTTGTGCCAGCTTTTCGAAAGGCACAGGCTGTACCTCGACATGCAAATCTATTCGGTCGAGTAAAGGACCAGATATCTTACCTAAGTAACGTTGCATTTCTGCTGCAGAATGCCCTGAACTTATCTTATCATCATGAAAATAACCTGATGGCGTAGGGTTCATACTTGCCACGAGCATAAATGAAGCTGGATAAGTAAGCGTAAATTTGGCACGTGCTATGGTTACTTCCCTGTCCTCCAAGGGCTGGCGCATGACCTCCAAAACGCTGCGCTTAAATTCGGGTAATTCATCCAAAAACAAGACGCCGTGGTGCGCAAGGGATATTTCGCCCGGTTGCGGATAGGTACCACCGCCAACGAGTGCTACATCAGAAATCGTGTGATGTGGTGCGCGAAAAGGACGTTGATAGATAATACCGCCGCCTTTCATTTGTCCCGCAACGGAATGAATTTTAGTTGTCTCCAACGCTTCTTCAGTACTCATAGGCGGTAAAATACTGGGCAATCGTTTGGCTAACATGGTTTTTCCTGCGCCGGGTGGTCCAATGAGCAAAATATTGTGTCCGCCAGCAGCAGCCACTTCCATGCAGCGTTTTATGGATTCCTGACCTTTTACATCTTCAAAGTCCAAGACAGTCTGCGGCTGATATGCCAACTGTGCCGATAAATCATAGGTAACCAAGTTTTCTTGATGATACGACTGAAGAAAATCAATTAAATCAGTTAAATGATTGAAGGCGTGCACTTCTAGGTCATCGACTATTGCCGCTTCCTGTCCATTTTCTGCAGGCAAAAGAACGCCTCGAAAGCCATCCGCTTTAGCCTGCAATGCCATCGGCAAGGCGCCGCGCACAGGACGCAAGCTACCATCAAGCGATAACTCGCCCATGATTACCCAACGCTCTAGCTCTTGAGGAACCACTTGACCCGAAGCGATAAGGATACCTAAGGCAATAGGCACATCATAAGCAGCACCCTCTTTGCGCAAATCAGCAGGTGCCATATTTATTGTGATGCGCTTACCCGGAAGTTTCAAGCCGCATTCCATTACAGCTGCCGCTATGCGGTGGTTGCTTTCCTTAACAGCATTATCAGGCAGACCAACCAAATGGTAGCCAACACCAGGATGAATATGAACTTCTATTGTTATTTGTTGGGCATCAATACCAAAAACGGCACTGCCAAAGATTTGGGTAAGCATAAACTGGTTTATTTTCACTAAAATATAAAAAAATAACGTTCTTTGCCTCTATGAATACACATGAGTTTAGAGCCGTTTGTGGACAGTTTGCCACAGGAATTACCGTCATCACCACAACGCATCAAGAGAAGCATTATGGGTTTACTGCCAATTCGTTTACTTCCGTTTCGTTGGAGCCGCCTGTAGTGCTTTTTTGTTTAAAAACCGTTTCTGAAACCAATAAGGCTTTTCAAGCCAGCAAACGATTTGCCATTAATATTCTTTCTGTAGATCAAGAAGTTGTTTCAAATGCATTTGCCTCTTCCAAAAACAGTCAAGAAGTACGTTTCGAACAAGTTGAGCGATTACCACACGCACTTCCATTGATTCAAGGTAGTCTTGGTTATTTGGTCGGTGACATCTTGAAATACGAGGAAATAGGCGACCATATCGTCTATTACGGACAAGTAATTGAAGGCAAGCACTTTGAAGGAAATCCCCTACTCTATGCCAAAGGCCGGTACCAAAGGCTTGGGTGATTGGAAAGCAGCAATGCCTTCTTTTAGCCACGCCAAATAGGTAGCAGCATCGGTATATTGAATGGGCGGATTCAAAATAGTACCGTCTGGCATCATCAACACATAATATGGCTGCGAAACAGATTTAAAATTCATCGCCTGAAACGCCGACCACTTCTGCCCAACAGTTTCCAACACACGACTGCTCCCATCAGCATACGTAATCGTTTGTTGTTCTGCTTTAGGTAATACCGTTCGATCATCAACATAAAGGGAAACGACAACAACCTCATCACGCAGGCGTTTATACACTTCGGGTAGTGTCCATATATTCTCTTCTACTTTTCTACAGTTCACACAAGCCCAACCTGTAAAGTCAAGTAGTATTGGCTTCTGCTGCTGTATGGCTGCCGCCTTGCCTTTTTCGAAATCCTTGTAACAAGCTAGGTTTAGCGGACAATCAGAATCGGTACTGTAAATAGAATAAAACGTTGGCGGCGGAAATCCACTTAACGCACGTAATGGTGTCTGTTGGTTTGGCAGTAAACCTTGCCCCAAATAAACAACAAAGAGCACCACAAGCATGCCAAAAGCCTTTTGAAAAATCGTATTCTTTTTTGGTTTGGGGTGCATAAAGGCAAATCCGCCAAACAAATAAATCGCCCAAAGCAACATAATTAGCATCCAAATAGCAATAAACAATTCTCTTGGAAGTATGCCCCAGCCTTCTACCATATCTGCATTGGACAAAAACTTCAATGCCAATGCTAGCTCGACAAACCCAAGAGATACTTTAACCAATTGCAACCAACCGCCCGACTTGGGCAGTTTGCTCAACACATTTGGAAAAAAAGAAAGCACGCCAAAAGGCAACGCCAACGCTGTTCCAAATCCGAGCATTCCAGCGGTGAGCTGAATAGCACCGCCATCTGCCGTTAGCGACCCAACAAGCAAAGACCCTAAAATGGGTCCGGTACAGGAAAAGGAAACCACCGCCAACGTTAGTGCCATGAAAAATATCCCCAAATAAGAAGATCGAGTGGCAACCTCATCCGACTTTGCCGACCATTTTGCCGGAAGTGTAAGGTCGAATAAACCAAAAAACGAAAGGGCAAAAACCACAAAAACAGCGAAGAAGATAAGATTGAGCACCACATTGGTGGCTAGCGTATTTAACACCTCAGGCCGCAACTGGTCGATAAAATGAAAAGGTAAACTCAACAACGCATAAATTCCAACAATAGAAAAAGCATAGGTAAGCGAACG
>JAURDG010000223.1 GCA_030828025.1 Flavobacteriaceae bacterium
GGAGATTTAGAAGACTTAATCACTAGACCATTTTACTCTACCGTTTGGATGGCAGGCCTAAAAAAGCTTTATTTCTTAGAAGATCAAAAATCATGGCTTGAATTCCTTGTAGAAACAACCAATATTAAGGGTAGTATGGATAATTTTGTTCAACCCAACATAACGAGTTATCACAGTTTTTATATGCATGGAAATCAAGTGGGCTGGACTCATCATGGCCAAGTGCTTGGAGCTGGAATTGGGCCGGGATCAAATATGCAAACCATTGGTGTTTCAAAAATAAAAGGCATGGAGCAAATGGGACTATATTTTGAGAGAGTAAATTATAACGAGGATTTATTCTATGGTCGATTGGTACACTTAAGTTATAATTCGAGCAATCCATTATGGAAGGATTACTCGAAAAGATATGTGGATTGGGGATTTAAGTTTTTGTATCAACGCCCTTATTTTAAAAATAACCTCTTGGTGTCATTTACCCTACATCTTATGAGAACTTATAATTTCAACTGGGTTTATGACCCCGATGGTGTAGCACAAGATTTTCGCTTTCCAGGAATTAATGTTTGGTCTGGCAATTTAAACGCATCTGCGATTTACTTTTTCTAGTTTTTCTCAGCAATCTCCTTGAAATAACCTTCCAGTTTCTTTGCGATTTCAGTCCAGGAATATTTGTTTCTGATAATTGCACCAGTTCTGGTGGCCATCAACTTGTGAGGGGCTAGTTCATCTAGAACGTGATTCAAACGGTTTATAAAATGGGTTGTGTTTTCTTCACAGTAGATACCATCTCCATTTTTTACGGATAAACCAAAAAAGCCAATGGGAGTGCAAACGACAGGCACTTCCATGCATAAGGCCTCGAGTACCTTGTTCTGAGTACCCGCACCAAATCGAATCGGTGCAACCACAACCGATGCTCGAGCATAAACGTCTTGCAGTCGTGGAACGAATCCAGTTACTTCTACATCGTTTATTTCATTTAATTCCAATACGGCTTTAAGGGGTTTTTGACCCGCAATTTCAAATATTGCTGTGGGATGTTTTTCTTTTATTTTAGGGAAAATTTCATGTGCGAAATAGCATACGGCGTCCACGTTTGGAGCGTAATCCATGTTACCCGTAAAAAGTATGCGTGGTTCATGGGTTTTAATGCTATTCTTGTGAGGTTGAAAGGTATGTGTATCTACGCCGTTCTCCAGTACTTTGTAGGTAGGTCCTGGGTGTCTTTTTAAAAGATAATTAAGGTCTTCTTGGCTGCAACACAATACAGATTTAAATTTCTTTAAGTGACTATTTTCATACTTCAACAAACGGATATATTCCTCATTAAGTATGCGTTTTTTAATGGGGTTATTGGTACAGTCTCTGCGCCGTTGAAAATACATAGAGATAGCATCAGGTAAATCAAGCAAGGCACGATGAATATTTTTGTAATCAATGAATTGTGCCATACGCAAATGTTGTATATGAATTGCGTTTGGATCGAAATCTTTTATAACTCGGTTCAGAGTGTTAGTCATTTTTCTTGATTTGAAATACGCAACTTGTAACGGAATGTTTCGATTAACTATCACTCTAATTAAATTCCATAATACAACACCTTTCTTTAATTTAATCAAGTGTACTTCATCGTAATATTTGAGTAAATCCTTTTTGTATTTTAGCTCGTGATGGTTTTCGTAAAAAGCAATCAATACAAGCTGATTCTTGGTGTGTAGTGCTCTAGCGAGGTTATAAATTTTTAACTTATCTCCTCTATATGGCGGATAGGGAATACGATTAGCTAAAAAGAGTAGTTTCATTTATTATTAGCATACAAGCTAGAGTAAAAATGAGTGGCACTTCTTTCCAGGTATCAATGTGTGGTCGCTCAACTTGAACCTAAGCGCGGTTTACTTGTTTTAGGGTTAAATGCGATAATCCGGATTTACAACGGCATTACATATCGAAAAGTGGCTGTTGGTCCAACCCACTGGGAATAACCTATATCAAGAGATACAGGATACTGTGGTATTTGATATGTAATAGAAATCTGTTTTCGTAATCGCCCTTCTGTTCCATTTGCGGTGATTAGGCCTTTTCGGAACATTCCAACACCCGCGCGCAGGGCAAAACTTTTATTCACAGAAACAATAACACCGAGTATATCACGAAAATAGAAATCGGTTTGATCTTCTTGGAAATTTATACCTCCACGGTATTCCACCACATAGTAAAATCCTAGTCGGTTTTTTAATAAAACATCTTTTGCACCAGCAGTGAATCGCAGAGCAGAAAAATCCTCTTGATGTTTAAAAACGACACCTAACCCCGCTTCAAAACTTGGTTTTTCGGGTGCGTCCTCAAAAAAACTCTGCGCATTTGCATTCATTAAAAATGTGAATGCCAA
>JAURDG010000097.1 GCA_030828025.1 Flavobacteriaceae bacterium
CAGTCCATCAACGAATAAAAAAACTAGAAGATGCTCAGCTAATAGTAGGTAGTTTTTTAAAACTTAATCCTGCTTCTTTGGGCTATACCACTACGGCATACATTGGCGTTTTTCTGGACAAAGCCATGCGTAACCCCGAAGCAGTTGCACAGCTTAAAAAAATTGATGAGGTGGTCGAATGTCATTACACTACTGGAGATTGGAGCATACTGGTGAAAATCATGTGTAAAAACAACGAACACTTGATGCAACTACTCAACCATAAAATCCAAACCATAGAAGGCGTTTCACGAACTGAAACGTTCATTTCACTGCATCAACAAATCGATCGTCAGATTAGGATTTAACGTCTTGAACTTGCCACCCTTAACGCAAAGTAAATTAACGTAGCAAGAGAACCTATAGCTGCCACCACATAGGTGCGTGCAGCCCACTTGAGGGCATCTTTAGACATGGTATATTCACGCTGATTGACCATATTTTTTCGTTGCAACCAAGCTAGTGCTCGGTTACTGGCATCATATTCTACAGGAAGGGTTATAAAACTAAACAAGGTGCCCAGTCCGAAGAGCACCACACCAGCTACTGCAAGGTTGTACCCCATAGCAGAACCAATACCCAACATAAAACCACCAAAAATAATGTACATCGACAATTGGGATGCAACACTAACCACAGGAACCAAAAGCGAACGAAACTGCAACCACTCATAGCTTTGTGCATGCTGAACGGCATGTCCACATTCGTGGGCAGCAACGGCTGCAGCAGCGGCGTTGCGTTGGTGATATACACTTTCACTAAGGTTTACCGTTTTATTTTTAGGGTTGTAATGGTCGGTGAGTTTTCCCTGAACACTAATTACTTGCACATCACGGATACCGTGATCGGCGAGCATTTTTTCGGCAATCTCTTTTCCAGACATCTGATTTGAAAGCTGAATTTTACTGTATTTTTTAAAGGTAGATTTGAGCTTGTACTGTACCCACATACTAGCAGCAGCAAAGGCAAAAATGATAAGGTAATATTCTGTTAGCATCGTTTTTTATTTTTTAATTGAGCAATAATAATACCACACTACTTTTTTGAGCGGAGTATAAAAGTAACAATAAACAAAATAATAGAAAAAGAAATACAATTTGCTACAATTACCGAAGGACTCTCGATTAAAACGCCGTAAAAGAGCCAACTCATTGTTCCAAGCCCCATAATTGTGTACATGGTCAGTGACAATCCGTCAGTTGTTTTGGATTTCCAAATTTTATATGCCTGCGGCAAAAAGGCAGAAGTGGTTAGCGTGGCAGCAAAAAAGCCAATGTATTCAGGGTTGAGCATGATTACACCACAATATTCACAATCTTATTGGGCACCACGATTACTTTTTTAGGCGTTTTTCCGTCCAAATAGGTTTGGGTGCGTTCTTCTTGCATTACGGCAGCTTCAATTTCATCTTTACTTAACGAGGTAGATAACGCCAATGTAAAGCGCAATTTCCCGTTAAAGCTAATCGGATATTCTTTAGAATCGTCTTGTACGTATTTTGGATTTGCCACAGGATAGGCTGCTGTCGTAATCGATTCGTTGTGTCCTAGCAACGACCACAACTCCTCGCAAATGTGCGGCGCAAAAGGAGCAAGCAGCACTGTTAGCGGCTCAAGAATTTCACGATGATTACACTGTTGCGAACTAAGCTCGTTAGTAGCAATCATAAAGGCACTTACCGAAGTATTGAGTGAAAACTGTTCGATATCTTGCGTTACCTTTTCGATGGTTTTGTGTAGGGTTTTCAAGGATTCCTTAGACGGCTGTTCATCACGAACAGCAAAATCATCGCCGTTGTGAAACAAGCGCCAGAATTTGTTTAAGAAATTACTCACCCCAGAAATGCCAGCGGTATTCCATGGTTTGGCTTGCTCAATAGGACCCAAAAACATTTCGTACATGCGCATGGTGTCGGCACCATACTGGTCGCAAATGGCATCGGGGTTTACTACATTGTATTTGGACTTAGACATTTTTTCTGCCTCACGACCAACTATATATTTGCCATCCTCCAACTCGAACTTAGCATCAGCAAAATGCGGCTGCCACTTTTTTAGTGCGGCAATATCCAATTCGTTTTGCGCAGACACCAATGAAACATCCACGTGAATGGGCGTAACATTTTTTCCATGACACAAGCCTTTAGACAAATATGTCTGGCTATTGTCTAGGCGATAGGCAAACGCACTTTCGCCTAAAATCATCCCCTGATTAATCAGTTTTTTGGCAAAGTGCTGCACCGGCACCAAATCCAAATCATACAAGAAATACTGCCAAAAACGGGCATAAAGCAAGTGACCCGTAGCATGCTCACTGCCGCCCAAATACAAGTCCACCTCTTTCCAATAGTCTAACGCTTCTTGGCTGGCAAAGGTATCGGAGTTGAGTGCATCCATATAGCGGTTAAAGTACCATGAGCTTCCCGCCCAACCTGGCATCGTATTTTTCTCTATTGGAAAAACGGTTTTGTGATTGATGTTATCATTCGAAACCACCTTGTTTTGGGTCGTGTCCCATGCCCAATGTGTTGCATTTCCTAGTGGCGGTGCTCCATCTTTGGTAGGCAAATACTTGGTTACTTCGGGTAAAATAAGCGGTAAGTGTTCCGCATCAATAAGTTGAGGCTGATCATTGACATAATACACGGGAATGGGCTCGCCCCAATAGCGTTGACGACTAAATACCGCATCGCGCAAGCGGTAGGTGGTTGCGCCTTCGCCCATGCCACATTCCGAAAGCCGCTCAATTACTTTTTGCGTAGCCTCTGCATACGAAAGCCCATCCAAAAAGGTTGAGTTGGCAATGACTGTATGTTCTTTGTCGGTAAACGCTGCCTCGGAGACATCTACATCTTTAAAAATATTTTTGATGGGCAAGCCAAAATGCGTAGCGAAATTGAAATCGCGTTGGTCGCCACAAGGCACAGCCATCACAGCACCTGTACCGTATCCCGCCAACACATAATCGCCAATCCAAATCGGTACTTTTTCGTTAGTCAGGGGATGAAGGGCGTAAGCACCAGTAAACACACCGCTCATGCGATCCACTTCACTAAGCCGATCACGCTCGCTACGTTGTGCCGTTTGGGCAACGTATGTCGCAACTTCCGCTTGTTGTTCTGCAGTGGTTAGGTCTTTTACCCACTCGTGTTCTGGCGCAAGGGTCAAAAACGTAACACCAAAAAGGGTGTCGGGTCGTGTGGTGAACACCTCAATTTGTCGGTCGCTATGTTCAATGTTAAATCGGACACTTGCACCAACAGATTTTCCAATCCAATTGCGCTGCATCTCTTTTAAGGGCTCGGGCCAATCAATTTCGTTTAATCCCGTTAGAAGTCTGTCCGCATAGGCAGAAATGCGCATACTCCATTGCTTCATTTTTTTGCGTTCTACTGGGTGACCTCCACGCTCCGAAACACCTTGAACCACCTCGTCGTTTGCCAATACCGTTCCCAAAGCAGGACACCAGTTTACTTCAGTTTCGGCCAAATAGGTCAGGCGGAAATGCAACAAAAAAGCTGCTTGCGCATCAGTACTAAGTGCCTTCCACGCTGCTGCACTCAATTCAGGCGTATTTTCATCGCAAATAGCACGAATACCAGAAGTCCCCGATTGATGTAGCATTTCAATGAGTTCCGAAATGGGTCTTGCTTTATTTTCTTCGTTGTCGTACCACGAATCGAATAGCTTGGAGAAAATCCATTGTGTCCAGCGGTAATAGGAAGGATCAGAGGTGCGCACCTCTCTAGACCAATCGAATGAAAAGCCCATGCGGTCTAGTTGTTCTCGGTAACGTTTGATGTTGGATTCGGTAGTAATGGCAGGGTGCTGTCCCGTTTGAATGGCATATTGCTCGGCGGGAAGTCCAAAGGAATCATAGCCTTGTGGGTGAAGTACATTAAAGCCCTTATGGCGCTTGAAGCGCGCAACAATATCACTTGCGATATAGCCTAATGGATGACCTACGTGCAAACCCGCTCCTGATGGATAAGGGAACATATCCAGAACGTAGTACTTCGCTTTATCTTTGCGTTCTTGTGTTTTAAAGGTTTGTTTTTGTGCCCAAAAGGCTTGCCACTTTCGCTCAATTTCATAAAAAGGGTAACCCATACCTTTGATTAAGCAACAAAAATAACATTTTGCACGCAGTGCACTGCTTAAAATTGCTAGATTGTTCTTCATATTTTCTATTTTTATACCATAGATTGATTATGTCAGCAACCCGTATGTACAAGCGTCGCCTCCTTGCCTCTTATTTTTCGGTGGTAAGCAGCACAACCTTGGTGCTTTTTGTGCTTAGTGTTCTTGGATTGGTGTTGCTAAACAGTCAGTCCATTGCAAATTATTTTAAGGAACAGGTTACGATGACTGTTTTTTTGGAAGATGAAGCCAAAGAAATTGAACGGGAACAACTGATAACCACCCTGCGACTAGCGGCATTTACAAAAACGGTACGCTATATCTCGAAGGAAACTGCCGCTGCAGAACATAGTGCCACCATTGGCGAGGATTTTATGGACTTTTTGGGGTATAATCCCTTGCAAGATGCGCTAGATATCGGGCTAAAAGCCGAGTTCGTGAACACCGAAGTGCTGGACAGTTTAGGCGATGTAATGGAGCAAAAACCATTCATTGCTGAGGTCATGTACGATCGTCCACTCATTGTTTTGCTGAACCAAAACATCAATCGAATTGGGTTTTGGCTGCTGGTGTGTAGTGGGATTTTTGTTGGAATAGCCCTATTGCTTATCAATCATTCGATAAAGCTATCCATTTACAGTAAGCGTCTCATCCTACAAACGATGCTTTTGGTGGGTGCCAAAAAGAGTTTTATCCGTCGTCCTTTTGTACTGCGTTATATGGGATTAGGACTATTGAGTGCCTTACTTGCCTTGGCAGCTTTAGCTGGTGTTTTAACGTTAATGAACCGTATGTTGCCCGAAATCAACTGGCTCGGTGACGCCTATAATTTACTAATATTGGCTGCTTCGGTTGTTTTATGCTCCATCACCATTTGTGCATTAAGTGCCTCTTTCGCCACACGCAAGCACCTTCGTTTGACTTATGATATTGTTTATTAATATAAAAAAGGGCAAGTTATCAATGACAAAGGATACGATTATCTATAGATTACCAACGAATTGTAAATTTGTAAGTACATGAAAAAAGAAAAAGAATTTTTATTTGGCAATCGCGCCTACCGCATCATGGGAATCGGTGCTGCCCTGATTGTGCTTGGCTTTGTGCTGATGACAGGTGGCGGAAGTGATGATCCTAACGTATTTAACCCCGAAATTTTTAGTCCGTTACGCATACGTGTTGCGCCCACGTTGGTCTTGGCAGGGTTTGCCGTATTGGTTGTTGCTATTCTTTCTACAAAGAAAAAATAATGGGATTTTGGGATGCACTATTGCTTGGAATTGTTCAAGGAATAACAGAGTTTTTGCCTGTATCGTCTAGTGGTCATTTAGCTTTGTTCACAGCACTATTGGGCGCAGGTGGACTGCCTAAAGAAAATTTACTTTTTACGCTACTTGTTCATGCTGCTACAGCCTTAGCTACCATCATTGTTTTCAGAAAAGACATCAAACAGATAATTGTAGGTGTGTTTCAAAAAAAAAATAAGGAAGCTCGGGTATTTGTTGGTTACATCATCGTTTCTATGCTGCCAGCTGCTGGTGTTGGTTTATTTTTAGAAGATTATATCACAGCTTTGTTCGGCACGAACGTAACGCTTGTTGGTGCCATGCTTTGCCTGACAGCCA
>JAURDG010000174.1 GCA_030828025.1 Flavobacteriaceae bacterium
GTGACTTTGCTGGGTTTCGAACCCAGGACCCTCTCCTTAACAGGGAGATGCTCTACCAGCTGAGCTACCAAGTCGTTTGTGTGACTTGGCTGGGGTTCGAACCCAGGACCCTCTCCTTAAAAGGGAGATGCTCTACCAGCTGAGCTACCAAGTCATTTTTTGAAGCTGCAAATATATGCGCATTTTGACGATTATTCAAAGATTAAATTCCCCTAAATTTGCATCGCTTAAGATCCTATATATGCAGCAACAGAAATCGAATCCAAACTTAATCGTTCTTATAGGCTATATGGGTTGTGGTAAATCCACTGTTGGAAGTGCTTTGGCTACCGCTGTTGGTTATCGCTTTATTGACCTTGATCACTTTTTGGAATTAAAACATCAAGCAACAGTCCCAGATTTATTCAAAACCAAAGGGGTGAAGGCATTTCGTGACTTGGAGCATCAAGCACTTGTTGAAGTACTTCAAACAAACACGCCAACGGTCTTGTCTCTTGGCGGTGGTACACCATGCTACCACGACAATATATCTCTTCTTCAGCAGGCGACCAACAAGGTCTTTTACCTTGAATCATCGGCAGCAGTTTTAGCAGCTCGCTTGTTTCCCAATAAATCATCAAGACCACTCATTGCCCATATCCAAACGGAGCAGGAACTTCAGCAATTTATCGCCAAACACTTGTTTGAGCGACAGCCGTATTATAGGCAGGCAAATCATCAGGTTGATGTTGCAACAAGGGATGTGGATCAGTTGGTAAACCAAATAAGGAGCCTACTCTAAAACGGCACTAAACCTATGTTGGTTTACAAGCACACTTACATTTTCGTTAATCGATGTGGACAGCGAAACGCCTTTAAAATCAGCCTTTATAGGAAATTTTTTGTGATTGCGATCGACCAAAACGGCTGTTGTACACATTTGAAGTGGAACTTGCAAAAAATGACGAACAGCATAAATAAGGGTCGTGCCTGAATGCAGGACGTCATCAACAATAGTAACAGATTTGTTTTCAAGTGAGGCAAGTTCTATAGAAGTGTGAATGGGATTTAAGGGATTTTTTTTATCCATTTCGACCCGACAGAGCACTATTTTTTTATCTGAAATCTGACGCATATAATGCGCAATTCGTTCGGCAACAGCATAACCATTTGCAACAATTCCAGCAATTATTATTTCCTTGGGTTCCCGATTCGCCTCCAGAATCTGATAAGCCATTCGTTCGATTTTATGCTCGATTTGTTTGGTAGATAAAATTTCTTCACTCATGGCACTAAAATAAGCAATAAACTTTATGGATGATCGTCAAAAAAATCATCTAAATCACGTCGATCTTTTTTGCTGGGTCTTCCTGTTCCTTTAACTCTTGATAAGCGTTGGTTTTCTTCTACTGAATGGCGTTGTTCGAGCACTTCCTCAGGGGTAATGTCTTTACAATATTGTGCTACGAGTTTCGCACCAACACGATTTTTGGGCAAGTCCAAAACGAGTAATTCCATTGTAAATTGATTTCTACGCAGCACAATTTTATCTGAAACATACACCTCACGTGAGGGTTTGATGTTTAGCCCCGCTATTTGCACATAGCCTTTTTTGCAGGCGGTGCTGGCAGCATTCCTAGACTTGAATAGTCTAATTGCCCATAAGTATTTATCTACGCGCATGGTAATTTGATGATGCTAAAATAGATGAAAATTGTATCTTGCACAGCAAATCTTATCGATGAATAAACGAATACTTTTTTTTGGATTATTTAGTATTGCTGTCCTTCTTACTTCTTGTCAAGAGCAACAAAGAAGTTTTTACACACCGCCAAAACCATATTCCGAACAGCGTGCCATCGATAACGACTCCTTGCTTCATTTTTTGCAAACACGTTTTTACAATTATGAAGCCTATACTGCTGCAGACAGCAGTACACGAGTTACGTTTGTTATTGACACCATTCAGGGTGAAAATAGCGACAAAACTCCATTGATGGAACAGGTAGAACAAATCAATCTTAAAGTTAAGGATAATGAAGGTGTTTACCATGACCATACAGCGTATGTACTGCGTATTCGTTCAGGTGAAATGGAAGCCGCTCCATCGATTGCGGATAGTGTTTTTGTCACCTACAAAGGGATGTTGTTAAACCTGAATAAGTTTGATGAGCGCACTACACCAATTTGGTTTGAATCCTTGTCAAATATTAAAGGGTTTAGTGCCTTAATGCCCTATTTAACACCAGGTACTTATGCTACCAATGAGGATGGCACCTATACATTTGATGGATTTGGTTCTGCGGCTATTTTTATGCCTTCTGCTTTGGGGTATTACAACCAAGCTTCTGGTACTATTCCTGCATATTCGCCACTCATTTTTGCTGTAGATTTATATACCTACAACGAAACTGATCATGATGGTGACGGCGTGCCAACTTATGTGGAAGATGTAGATCAGGATACCTATTTCGATGACGATACTGATGGTGATGGCGTGCCCAATTACGCAGATCCCGACGATGATAACGATGAAATCCTAACCAAGGATGAATACGATGCCAATGGCGACGGTATTGTAGATGACTCCGATGGTGACGGCACTCCAGATTATTTAGATAAAGACTAGGCTTTTCTAGCGATTACCTCTTTTGTTTTTTGTACGACGGCAGCAGCATTCAGTCCGTATTTTTCCATAAGCTGCGCAGGTGTTCCAGATTCACCAAAAGTATCTTGAGTGGCGACAAACGCTTGTGGTGTGGGTTGGTGTTGTGCCAATACACGTGCAATGCTTTCCCCAAGACCACCGAGGTAATTATGCTCTTCACAACTTACTACGGCACCTGTTTTGGCGGCAGATTTAAGAATTAGCGCTTCATCAAGTGGCTTGATTGTATGTATGTTGATTACTTCGGCACGAATGCCCAAATCGTAAAGTACTTTTGCTGCTTCTAGTGCTTCCCAAACCAAATGTCCAGTAGCAACTATGGTAACATCAGTTCCTTCTTGCAGCACGATTCCTTTACCAATTTCAAAGGGTAAGTCTTTTGAAAAATTAGGTACTGCTGGACGACCAAAGCGTAAATACACAGGTCCTTGGTGATCAGCGATTGCGTGTGTTGCCTTTCGTGTTTGTTCAAAGTCGCAGGTATTGATTACTGTCATGCCTGGAAGCATTTTCATTAGGCCAATATCTTCCAAAATTTGATGCGTAGCACCGTCTTCGCCGAGCGTAACGCCTGCGTGTGAGGCACAAATTTTGACATTTTTGTGCGAATAGGCAATGGATTGCCGTATTTGATCGTAAACGCGACCCGTTGAGAAATTAGCAAAGGTGCCTGTAAA
>JAURDG010000050.1 GCA_030828025.1 Flavobacteriaceae bacterium
AAAGTTATAAGCCTGTTTGGGGAGTAGAAATTAAATGGAGCAATCGATATTTTGATAAACCTCAAGAATTGAAAAGTTTGATTAAATTTTGTGAAGCGAATAAATTTGAATCGGCTGTCGTTACTTCAATTAATCAATTAGGAATGAAAGAAATACTAGGGTTGAATTTTACTTTTCTACCTGCTTCGATCTATGCTTACAATATTGGAGAGATTACGCTAAAAATGAAAAATAAAAATCAATAAAACGAAAGCACAACAATATGTGTAGTGCATAACACCCTGCGGGATGCTACGACACCATACATTAACCGATGTAGCACATTCAGCTAAAGCTGACCAAAGTTACTACGCACGCCATTGGCACACTACCGCCCCTTTAGAAATGTGCTACATCGTCCCGCTAAACCAAATTGCTAATAATGAGTAACAATTTAGAATAAAACTTTAACTGCCCATCGATGGAAAACGATGCCACATCAATTGCTAAAGCGCAATAGGATCACATTGCTATTCGCACCAGTGAGGTGCCAGATGATGTGCTTTGGTGTGCTTCACAACAAAACTAACGCACCAAAGGCTTTGCTTTTTCTTGAATGACACTAGCAATGGACTTGTCATGAATTTTTGCTTCTAGCCATGCCAAAAAATCAAGGTACAAAAAGGCACGTCGCTCAAAAGGGTCTTGCTCAAAAACCACAAACTTGTCTTGCAATGCCCGCAACGCTGATTTTAGTTCTGTAGGATACAAATCAGGAAGTTTACGTAAAAAACGAATCATTTCTTGCTGCACTTGCTGCAACTCGTCCATGCGCAGCAAAAATTTATAGGTGTTTTTGATTTGGGATTCTAGCGCATAATCCCTACCCGATTCGTAGTGCGCTATGAGGCTTAGCACACGTGAAAAACACAATAAATCCTGATGCATTTTCAGTGTTTTATTTTCAATAATTCGGGTCAAATAATCAATACAAGCGTCATAGTGTTCCAAACCAAAATGCAAGCATGCAAGTTTGTAGTACAACACCATTAACTGATGGGGATTAAGGCGGTTTCTATTACGCTTAATCCCGTATAAAATTTCAGGAATGAGCCGTTTTCCTACATTGAAAGAGCCATCCAAAAAACAAAGGTTGAGCTGAGCTTGTGTTCTACACAAAAAATAAAGTGTAACAAGGTTTTTGTCCATCGAAAAGACCTTGTTTTTAACAGACTGTTCCAACAGTTCGAGACGTTCACTAAACTGTGTTTTTTGCTTGAGGAAAAACGAAGCATCAAAAAAATGTTGATGTCCCATAAGAAAATAAACAGGGTGTTCGCCAATCATCACTGGAAAATCATCAAACAAAGAAATCCAGCGTTTGGCGTATTTATACATGCCCAAAAAATCCTGAATCAAACTACAATAGGTTATTTGAACGCGCAACCAACTGATTTTTTCCAAAAAACCAAGCTCGCTGTAATTCAACTTAGGAAAACGTGCCTCAAAATAGGCTTCCAATTTAGAAAAAGCACGATCGTTTTTGGCATAGCCCGACTCCAACATCATCGATTGCAACTCGGTAGCCAAATCAGAAAGTCGTGCTAGAGTATCGTTTGTATGTGATAAATTTTTCGATTGATCAATAAGCTTGGACGTACGGGAACTTACTTCTTTACTTACAAATTGAGTTTCGATAAGCTTCTCCAAATCAACGAGTTGAAAAGCAATGGTAGGACGCTGCATCTCGATGGCTAGTTGTTTGGCTTTTTCCAGAATTTTTAGGCTTTGACGGTACAAACCTTTGGAGTATAAGATACGCGCATAATCCAACTGTTCGTGCAAATATTGGGTTGTGTCTTGATGCACAGGATTTAGACGAAGACTAATCAGAATTTACTTATACAGATGCGCTTTTAAATTGGACAGCTGCTGCTTTTTTACATGTATCAGGCTGATGATTTGTGCCTCGTCATACATTTTTTGTTTATCCAACACCTCGAAGAGCAGTACAAATTTGGCTGACTGATTGGCCTCTAACCTTCTTGCATAAAGTTTGAATTGGCGTTTCTCAGACTTTGTCATGGCTTGAATTAGTTGAAAAACAAAATCAGAAGAACGTCGCTTCATAAGAGTTGGTAAATTAAGTCGTATAATTACAATGTTAAAGTAGGTAAAATTAATTACTTTTGCCCTTAACGTTAAAAACGTATGGCACAAGAATTTGTTCAAATTTTCGACACTACCTTACGCGATGGGGAACAAGTACCCGGCTGCAAGCTTAATAAAGAACAAAAAATATTACTCGCCAAACGGCTTGACGCCTTAGGCGTTGATATTATAGAGGCTGGTTTTCCTATTTCATCGCCTGGTGATTTTGATGCTGTTCACGAAGTATCAAAAGCCGTACAGAACGCTGTGGTATGTGGCCTGACTCGCGCTGTTCAAAAGGACATTGAGGTAGCAGCACAAGCACTAAAACCTGCCAAAAGAGCGCGTATCCACACGGGAATTGGCACATCTGACTCACATATTCAACATAAATTTCGTTCCACAAGAGAAAAAATTATTGAACGTGGCGTTGCCGCAGTTAAATACGCCAAGTCTTTCGTAGAAGATGTAGAATTTTATGCCGAAGATGCTGGAAGAACAGACAACGCATACCTAGCTCAAGTGTGTGAAGCCATGATTCGAGCTGGAGCCACAGTACTTAATATACCTGATACTACGGGATACTGTTTGCCCGAGGAATACGGTGCCAAAATAAAATATTTGATGGAACACGTTCCATCTATACATAAAGCGAAATTGTCCTGTCACTGCCACAATGATTTGGGTCTTGCAACTGCCAACTCCATTGCAGGTGTAATTAATGGAGCACGTCAAATTGAATGTACCATTAATGGCATAGGCGAACGTGCTGGAAACACCTCATTGGAAGAAGTGGTGATGATTATGCGCCAACATCCAGATTTAGGGTTGACTACCAACATTCAAACCAAAATGCTGTCCGAAACCAGCCGAATGGTCTCTGAAGCTATGGGTATGGTGGTACAACCAAACAAAGCTATTGTAGGTGCTAATGCGTTTGCGCACAGTTCGGGTATCCATCAAGATGGGGTCATCAAAAATAGAGAGACCTACGAAATCATCAATCCGCATGATGTAGGCGTGGACACTTCGTCAATTGTTCTCACGGCCAGAAGTGGTCGAGCGGCACTTGCCTATCGAGCTAAAAATATCGGTTTTGAGTTAACAAAAGATGAACTGGACATAGCATATGCTACATTTTTAGATTTTGCTGATCGAAAAAAAGAAATAACCGACGAAGACATTCCACAAATCATAAAAACCGCTGGAATTGGGTAACAACGCCATGAAAAAAACACTTTTTGATAAAGTATGGGACAGTCATATTGTCTCCTCTATTGAGAACGGACCTGACATTCTATACATCGACAAACACCTCATCCACGAAGTAACAAGCCCTCAAGCCTTTAATGTGCTGGAAGAAAAAGGCATCAAACTCTTTCGTCCAGACCAGATTGTAGCCACTGCCGATCACAATGTGCCCACCGAAGATCAACATTTACCCATTCAAGACGCTTTGTCGCGTAAACAGGTAAGTCAGCTGACTGAAAACTGCGAAAAGTACGGCGTAAACCTGTACGGACTCGGGCATCCATATCAAGGTATTGTGCACGTAATTGGCCCTGAATTGGGCGTAACGCAACCTGGAATGACGATTGTATGTGGTGATAGCCATACCTCAACGCATGGGGCATTTGGAACGATTGCTTTTGGTATCGGAACCAGTCAAGTAGCGCAAGTATTTGCCAGCCAGTGTCTTTTGGTCAATAAGCCAAAAAGCATGCGTGTAACGGTTTCTGGCGATCTTCATCCAGATGTGCAACCAAAAGATGTTATTCTATACGTCATTTCAAAATTAGGAACAGATGCCGGAACAGGGCATTTTGTTGAGTTTGCGGGTTCTGTTTTTGAAAACATGAGTATGGAAGGGCGCATGACCGTTTGTAACATGAGTATTGAAATGGGTGCACGCGGAGGCATGATTGCTCCAGACCAAACCACATTTGATTATGTTTCGGGGCGTGAGTTTGCACCAAAAGGCGATGAATTGGAGCGTAAAATAGCGCATTGGAAAACACTTCCCACAGATGAAGGCGCATCATTTGACACCGAATTTGCGTTCGATGCTGCGGATATCCGCCCGATGATTACCTACGGCACCAACCCAGGAATGGGCATCAAAATATCCGACAATATCCCATCTTCTGAGGATGCCAGTTTCCAAAAAGCATTAAATTATATGGGACTGCAGGCTGGCAGCAAGCTTCTGGATATGGAAATCAGCCACGTGTTTATTGGCAGTTGTACCAATTCACGCATAGAAGATTTTAGAGCTGCTGCGCAGTACATCAAAGGCAAACAAAAATCAGCATCCGTATCGGCACTCATTGTTCCTGGCTCGCAACAAGTAGCCAAACAAATTGTAGCAGAAGGCTTGGATAAAGTTTTTGAAGCCGCTGGATTTAAATTACGCCAACCTGGCTGTTCGGCATGTTTGGCCATGAATGATGATAAAATACCAGCTGGTGCCTATTGTGTTTCGACTTCGAATCGAAACTTTGAAGGACGTCAAGGGCAAGGAGCTCGAACATTATTGGCAAGCCCTGTAACCGCAGCGGCGGCAGCTATCGCTGGAAAAATTGTAGATGTAAGCGCTAACTAATGGAAAAATTCACACTACTCGAGAGCAGCATGGTGCCTATTCATGTAGAAAATATAGACACCGACCAAATTATCCCTGCGCGATTTTTAAAGGCTACAGATCGTAATGGGTTTGGCGAAAATCTTTTTCGTGACTGGCGTTTTGCCTCCGATGACACACCAAAATCCGACTTTGTTCTTAACGACACCTCCTTTTCAGGCTCTATCCTTGTGGCTGGAAATAATTTTGGATGTGGATCAAGTCGAGAGCATGCCGCATGGGCATTAGCCGATTACGGCTTTAAAGTCGTTGTTTCGAGTTTCTTTGCCGATATATTTAAAGGAAATGCACTGAATAATGGCATTCTTCCGATTCAAGTAAGCCCAAAGGAATTAAGTCAACTATTTAGCTTAATTAGCGACAACAGTGCCATAACAGCCAAGGTGGACTTGGAAGCCCAGCTTTTTAGTGTTCCAGCGGCAAACCTGCGTATTCCCTTTGAATTAAATGCATATAAAAAGATGTGCTTGATCAATGGCTATGACGATATCGATTATCTTTTAAGTCAACAGGAAGCCATTGAGCACTTCGAACAAAATCGAAGTTAACTTCATAAATAATCCAATAACAACCAGATGAAAAAGCAAATTGCTGTACTTCCAGGAGACGGTATTGGTCCAGAAATTACAAAAGAAGCCATCAAAGTCCTTGATGCTGTGGCAGAAAAGTTTGGTCACGAGTTTAACTACGCCTATGCAGATATGGGTGCCATAGCTATAGATAAAACAGGCACACCACTTCCAGAGGCTACACTCCAGGTAAGTTTGGAAAGTGATGCGGTGCTTTTTGGTGCCATAGGCGATCCAAAATACGATAATGACCCAAATGCCAAAGTGCGTCCCGAGCAAGGTTTATTGGCAATCCGAAAGGCTCTGGGCTTGTATTGCAACGTACGACCAGTTACTACTTTTGATGCGCTACTGCATCAATCACCACTAAAGGAAGAACGTGTAAAAGGAACCGATTTTGTCATGTATCGTGAATTGACAGGCGGTATTTATTTTGGCGAAAAAACTTTGTCGGAAGACAAAAATACAGCTTCAGACCTATGTCAATACACACGGGCAGAAATAGAGCGCATCGCACACAAGGCGTTTACTGCGGCTCAAAAAAGACGCAACATCCTAACCTTGATTGACAAAGCCAATGTGTTGGAGTCCTCTCGTTTGTGGCGACGTGTGGTAACCGAAATACACCAAAAAAATTATCCCGATGTAGATTTACGCTTTTTGTTTGTGGACAATGCAGCCATGCAAATGATTTTGGCACCATATCAATTTGATGTACTGCTGACCAGTAATTTATTTGGGGATATTATTTCTGATGAAGGTAGTGTCATTGGTGGATCTATTGGGCTACTTCCTTCGGCATCCATAGGTGATAAACATGCGCTATTTGAGCCGATTCATGGCTCGTTTCCGCAAGGAGCAGGAAAAGGAATTGCCAATCCAATTGCCATGATTTTGTCTGCTGCGATGATGCTGACGCATTTTGATATGGATAAGGAAGCAGCAGCTGTGTCTGCTGCCGTCGATAAGGCCCTTGCTCAAGGTGTTTGCACACCTGAAATTTTCCCTGAAAACAACTACTCCACATCAGATGTGGGCGACTTTATTGCCAAAAATATTGCATAAAAAAGGGGTGAACATCACCCCTTTTATTTTTGTTAAGATCAAGAATTATTATTCTCCTTCATCCATTTTACGCTTCAAATCAGCTAGTGCATCCAAATCACCGAGAGTTGACACCTCAGGGCTATCGTTAGATGAGCTTCTTGCTGTTTTGATGTTATCAGCCTCTATACCTTTATAGATAGCTGCATGCGACATCACCACACGCTTAAAGTCCTTGTTAAACTCAATAACCTTAAACTCGGCTGTTTCTCCTTTGTTAAGTTTTGCACCGTCTTGCTTTTCCATATGACGACCAGGCACAAATGCCGTGATGTCATCGTTTAGGAAAATGGTTGCGCCCTTATCTACAATTTCTGAAATAGCAAGCTCGTGAACACTACCTTCCTTATATGTCTTGGCATATTTTTCCCAAGGATTGTCTGTAGTCTGCTTATGCCCAAGGCTAAGTTTACGCCCTTCAACATCTAGTTCAAGTACAATTACGTCAAGCTCTTGACCAACAGTCACCACTTCAGAAGGATGTTTTACTTTCTTTGTCCAGGAAAGATCAGAGATGTAAATCAACCCATCTATTCCTTCTTCTAGTTCAACAAACACACCAAAGTTGGTATAGTTGCGCACCACACCAGCATGCTTTGAACCCAATGGATATTTGATGGTAATGTCCGTCCAAGGATCTTGCGTAAGTTGCTTAATTCCCAAGGACATTTTACGATCTTCACGATCTAAGTTTAGGATTACGGTTTCTACCTCATCCCCTACTTTAACAAAGTCTTGAGCGGAACGCAAGTGAGTACTCCATGACATTTCTGAAACGTGTACCAATCCTTCTACGCCTGGAGCTACCTCAACAAATGCGCCGTAGTCGGCGATTACAGTAACCTTACCTTTAACTTTATCACCTTCGTTCATGCTATTACCAATGGCATCCCAAGGATGTTGTGTCAATTGCTTCACACCAAGTTGGATACGTGACTTATCATCATCAAAATCAAGGATAACTACATTGAGCTGCTGCTCTACTTCCAAGATTTCGCTTGGGTGGTTAATGCGGTTCCAAGAGAGGTCAGTTATGTGTACAAGACCATCTACACCTCCAAGATCGATAAATACGCCATAAGAAGTGATGTTTTTCACAGTTCCTTCAAGCACTTGACCTTTTTCAAGCTGCGAAATAATCTCTTTTTTCTGCTCTTCAATATCCGCTTCGATTAGTGCTTTGTGTGAAACGACTACGTTTTTGAACTCATGGTTGATTTTTACAATCTTGAATTCCATGTTTTTGTTCACGTACTGATCGTAATCACGAATAGGCTTTACATCAATTTGCGAACCTGGTAAGAATGCTTCTATACCGAATACATCGACAATCATCCCTCCTTTGGTACGGCACTTTACAAATCCTGTTACTACTTCTTGGCTCTCATGTGCTGCATTTACACGATCCCATGCCATGATGGTGCGTGCCTTGCGGTGCGACAATACAAGTTGACCTGTTTTGTCTTCGCGTGTGTCAATCATAACCTCTACTGAATCGCCTACTTTTAAGTCTGGATTGTAGCGGAATTCATTAAGCGAAATAACACCTTCTGATTTGGCATTGATATCAATAATCGCCTCACGATCGGTCATGTGAATGACTTTTCCAATAACGACATCTGCGCCTTGTGTGTCCACAAAGTTTTCGGCGACAAGTTGCTCGAATTCTTTTAGTTTGTCATCTTCAACTGCTTCAATACCTTCTTCGTAGTTCTGCCAATCAAAATTAGCCAAGAATTCTTCGGGTGACACAGTTGGTGTGGTATCTTCTTCTTGTGGAGTTTCAGCCTCTTGCTCGGATTGCGTTTGGGCTTCTTGTGCTACTGCTTCTTCTGTAGCAGTTTCTGTTGTAGGAACAACTTCTTCAGTTGTTTCTTCTATGGGTTGGTTTTC
>JAURDG010000006.1 GCA_030828025.1 Flavobacteriaceae bacterium
AAAACGCCTTATTACTATTCTACATTTGAAAGCACTATGGAAACACCCGACGGGAACGCCTATGTGCATAACGAAAGTGTGGTATCCGATAAAAAGAAAGTGGTTGTTTTGGGCTCTGGTCCTAATAGAATCGGCCAAGGGATTGAGTTTGACTATTGTTGTGTGCATGGCGTATTAGCCGCTGCCGAGGCGGGCTACGAGACCATCATGATTAATTGCAATCCTGAAACAGTTTCTACAGATTTTGATACGGCTGATAAGCTCTATTTTGAACCCGTATTTTGGGAACATATTTACGACATCATCCGTCACGAAAAACCCGAAGGCGTTATTGTCCAATTGGGCGGCCAAACAGCACTTAAGCTAGCCGAAAAGCTAGAGCGTTATGGGGTTAAAATTATGGGTACTAATTTTGAATCTTTAGATTTGGCGGAGGATCGTGGTAGTTTCTCAACGCTACTCAAAGAAAATAACATTCCTTATCCAGAGTTTGGTGTGGCTGAAACAGCTGATGAGGCACTTGCGCTAGCCGATAAACTAAACTTTCCTATCCTTGTCCGTCCGTCCTACGTACTTGGTGGGCAAGGCATGAAAATCGTCATCAATAGAGATGAACTGGTCAAGCATGTGGTGGATTTATTGCACAAAATTCCCAATAACAAACTACTGCTAGATCATTATCTGGATGGTGCGATAGAAGCCGAAGCAGATGCCATTTGCGATGGCGAAGACGTCTATATTATTGGTATCATGGAACACATAGAACCTTGTGGTATTCACTCAGGTGATTCAAATGCTACATTACCGCCATTTAATTTAGGCGATTTTGTGATGCAGCAAATAAAAGACCATACCAAGAAAATTGCGCTCTCGCTCAATACAGTTGGGTTGATAAACATTCAATTTGCTATCAAGGATGACATGGTGTATATCATTGAAGCCAACCCAAGAGCTTCGCGTACAGTGCCGTTTATAGCCAAAGCCTACAAGGAGCCTTATGTGAACTATGCGACTAAGGTGATGTTGGGCGATAAAAAAATCAAGGACTTTAATTTTAACCCTCAACTTGATGGTTTTGCCATTAAGCAGCCCGTGTTCTCGTTCAACAAATTTCCCAATGTGAATAAAAGTCTAGGTCCCGAGATGAAAAGTACTGGTGAAAGCATCTTGTTTATTGAAAGCCTAAAGGACGATGAGTTTTACGAGTTGTATGGTCGTCGTAAAATGTATTTGAGCAAATAAACTTTTGATCAAATTCGCTATCTTTAAGCAAACATTTTTTTATGGAATGGATAGCTGTTCTTGTCGTTGTTATTGCGCTCGTTGTCTTTTATTTTTTAAACCAAAAAAGTCAAAATTCGGGCGTGTCCAATGAGTTTTTGATGCAGCTAAATGCTCAGTTGCGGGAAGAGATTCAAGCGATACGCCGTGAAGCAGACGATAATGCTAAAGAAACACGTATCGAGCTGGAGCAAAAACTCAATAACATAAACAAAGGAATAAGCGATTATCAACGCTCCTCCAATCAATCCATTACCCAACAATTTGCCGAGTCCAAAAAAGCCATTACCGATGTGACCAAAGCCCTTTCTGAAATAAAGGGTACCAATGAACAGGTTTTGAGCTTTGCCAATCAGATGAAAACTTTAGAGAAGATTCTAGGTAACTCAAAGCAACGTGGTATTTTGGGTGAGATTCAACTCGAAAACCTATTGGCAAACGTGCTTCCACCTGAGCTTTTCCAGATGCAATATAGCTTTAGCAATGGCGAAACGGTAGATGCGATTGTGAAGGTGGGTGATTTTATTATTCCGATTGACGCTAAGTTTTCACTTGACAACTACAACAAAATGGTGGAGAGTAGTGATCCTGAAGCAATTAAAACCTTGGAGCAATCCTTTAAGGGCGATATTAAAAAACGCATAGACGAAACCGCTAAATATATTCGCCCAAACGAGACCACAACAGATTATGCTTATATGTTTATTCCCGCCGATGGGTTGTATCAAGACCTGCTAAACAGTCGCGTGGGTACGCTACAAATCAATTCCCGCGATTTAGTCTCTTATGCCTACGAAAAAAAGGTGATGATCGTGTCGCCGATGAGTCTATTTCCAATGCTACAAATTACGGTAAAGGCACTTCACAACCTAAAAATAGAAAACTCTATTCAGGATATTTTAAAGAACGTGAATATGCTATCCAATCACCTTAATGCTTTTGAAGATGTCCACGGACGTTTGGGACGATCTATTGGTACGGTAGTAAACCAATATAATGAGTCCTCAAAGGAGTTTAAAAAAATTGATAAGGATATTATCCGCCTTGCGGGTGAAGAAAACGCCTTAGATTATCAGGTTACAGCTATAGATCGTCCTGCGGCTGATGACTAGTTTACTATAAAACTACTTATACGTTGCGTTGTTGACTTCGACCCAATAGCCATTGGGATCTTGGAAATAAAGCTGCTTGATGCCATCCTTGCGCACATGGATTTTTCCTTGTACCCCTAACCAATCAAAATAGGGAATCTGTAACGCTGATAAATGTGCTGCACACATATCAATATCTGTTGTAGAAAGAGCAAAATGCACTTCTTTTACGATTTGAATGTTCGCTTCCGGTACTGGAATCAGGTGGAGCTCTTTATGTTCGTTTAGTGATAGCCAACGTGTTTTGGAGTTCGATGCTGTGTTTTCGATTTCCTTAAGCCCAAAAACCTTTTGATAAAAAGCAATTGACTCGTTTACGTCTTTTACGGCAAGTGCGATATGATTAAAATGGAAATGTTGCATGGCTTTGAATACACAGCTATAAATTAGGCTAAACGCAAGCGTAGCATCGCAAAACGATAGCCGTAAAGCAAGGCTGCGCTAAAAAATAAATCACCCAAAATAGAATAGCCGAAAAAGGGAATGGCAAGCGTAAAACAGGAGGCAAATCCTGTTGGTGTGAGTGGATAGTGCAATAGCCAAACACCAAGGTTGGTGACCACAAAAAACAGTAAACTACTCAATAAAACACTACCTAAGTTCATTTTTTTTAAAACAAATCCCAAACTTGTAATGCCAATAAAGGCCAGATAAACAATTGGCGTAATAAGCGAAAACCCTAAAAACAAATCCGTAAATAGCATTGCTAAAAGCGGCATCAAAATAGCCCAATGCTTTTTGCTGAACTGCGTTCCTGCAAAAAGGGCAACTGCCGTAATGGGTGCTACGTTTGGCGGATGCGGAAGCAGACGCACCAACACCGCAACAATAACAAAGCTTAGTAAAACGATTTCTTTCTTATTAAATTTCATAGCCAATTGTTCGTACACAAATGTACATCTTTTTCAAAAATAGGAGATTGCATAAATAAGAAAAGCCTAATTTTGACATGGCTTTTAGGTTCTTCGTTTACGAAGATGAAAAGGGAAAAAGGTGTAAATCCTTTGCTGTTCCCGCAACTGTAAGTACTGCAATGCTCGATGCTTCATGCCACTGTCCAAACGCAAGTTGATGGGAAGGTACGTTGAGTAGTACAAGTCAGGAGACCTGCCTAAAAGATTCATGCCGTTAACGCTCGGGATAAGCATCATCGGTTCATTTTTTAATCAGTTAAATGCGCTATTTAATTGCAGTTCTATTGTGTATGAGTATTGCTCATGCGCAAGAATTATTGGACGAAGTGGTCGTTTCAGATTCACGTATTTCAAAACCTAGAAAAAACAGCGGAAAGTCTGTCGTGCGGATTACTGCCAAAGAAATAAATCAACATAAGGGACTTTCACTCGCACAATTACTAAACCAATATGCTGGTATTTATATTTTAGGAGCCCAACAGCATCCTGGACAGAATTTATCCTATTTTATTAGAGGTGGGAATAACCGTCAAGTACTGGTACGCATAGACGGCGTAGTTGTTGGTGATCCTTCACTTATCGAATCCGAATTTGACTTGCGTCTAATCGCCATAGATCAGATTGAGACAATAGAAATAGTCAAAGGTGCTTCGAGCAGTTTATATGGTAGTGGCGCAGCTACTGCTGTCATCAATATTACCACTAAAAAAGAAGTGGATCAAAAAACAAAACTAAGCCTTTCGCAAGAATGGGGCACACAAAACACTCAAGACCAAAAAGCTGGCCGTCTGTCCGAAGTTCAAAAACAAGTTGTGCAGCTTCAGCAAAAGACAGGCAAGGTTGACCTAAGTGCTTCCATACACCGACTTATTTCAGATGGAATGTCATCTGTTATTGGGACAGAAGCAGATCCAGTAAAAAAGGAAAACATACAGTTTAATGCCAGCAGCCACTATGCTGGTTCTTGGGCGTGGACTGCTTTTCTTCATCGTGATACTTTTGATGCTAATTACGACAGTACGTATCCGAGCTTTGCCGATGCGGATTATTCTTTTTTAAGCAAGCAACAGCGTGTCGGTTTTGTTCCATCCTATTCACATGGAAAGTCTAACGTACAGCTACAAACTTCTTGGTTAGATGCTACTCGATCTTATGCAGATGCCTATCCTATAACATACGCGGCAGCTCAATTCACTACGGAGCTTACATGGCGTTACCGCACTTCTGACCGATTAACACTGTTAAGCGGCATGTTTTATCAGGATACACGTTCGGAATTTAAAGACAGCAATTTGGCTGAAAACTATACCCATGATAACTTGGCGTTTTTTGCTAGTGCCAATTGGCAACACCCCAAGGGATATTCGGTTCAACTTAGCGCTCGACAAACAGCCCATAGCGAATTTGGTAGCCACCAAACCTTTACCATTAACCCGTTTTATGTACGAAGTAGTTCCTCTGGTGCCTACCATAAATTCTTTGCTTCTTGGGCGACTTCCTTTATTGCACCATCGCAATACAAACTTTTTAGCGCATGGTATGGCAACACCGATTTAAAGCCAGAAGAAAATCAAACCTTAGAGCTGGGCTTCGAGCAAGTTTCGGATCAGCATCGTATTACTGTAGTCGGTTTTCAGCGTGAGGAGGACAATTTTATTGACTTTATTCCATTGCCCAATTTTGGGGGTCAGTACCAAAATCGATTGGGTGTAACCAAAGTCCGTGGCGTCGAAGTTGAGGTAAATTGGCAGCGCGCTAAATGGGACATCAACGCACACTATACTTTTACCGAAAAGCTCAACCAAACATCCTTGCGAATCCCTAAAGACACCGCCAATTTAGGAATTCGCTATTCGGCAACAAACGCACATTGGGGTTTGCATTGGCGCTATATCGGTAGTCGTTTTGATCTAAATCAATCCTTTAATCAAGAAAAAGTAAGTGCCTACCAGTTGATAGATGCACGTGTTTCTTTTCCCGATTTTATCAAAAAGACAACAGCAAGTTTTTCGGTAACCAACCTTTTTGATGCCAAGTACACCGAGATCATCGGATACACTACGCTGGGGCGTAATATTAGCATATCGCTAAACTGTACGTTGTAGTACTATTGCGCTACATAAATGGCTCTTCCTTCTTCGAGTTGCAGTTCATAAAACGAAGTGCCCATGCTATTTGTTTTTTGCGCTTCGCCACCTGCCAATTGCCCGTCAATGTAGTCCAAGGCTCTTTTGAGCAATGCTTCATTTACGTCTCCCAAAACACCCAAATTGGCGATGTCCTCTGCCAGCGTGATGTTTGGGTCAAGTCCTTGTGCGTAATTGCTTTCTCCCAAACTGTTGAAGTACTTAAAGACAATGGGTAGCATCATGTAAGTGTGGTTGGGATTCTTGGTTTGGTTGTTATCTACATAATCATAAACAGGAATTGACCCGACATTTTTTCCATAGGTGGTTGTGCCAATTTGTATGGTAGTCATGTATGGAGACAAACCATTGATGAGCATTTCACTAGCCGAAGCACTACCTCCAGACGTTAGAAAAAATACGCGTGTAAGCCCCAACGCTAGACTACTGTTTAAGGTTAAGGTTTCATTGTATTCTTTCAATTTATCGTTATATTCAAGTGAGCCATAAACTTTCCCAGAATGTTCTCCAGCAATAAGTCCTGCAAGTAATTGAGATGTAGTTACGCGCCCCCCAGGATTATAGCGCAAGTCAACAATGAGTTCATCAATTTGCTGTGTAGCAAAATCATTAAACGCATCGATTAAATCTTGTTCTTGGTTAAAATTGAAGCCATTGTACATCAAATACCCAACTTTATTGCCATTGTGCTCAATAATGGTATTTAGGTACAGTTCTTTTTCTTCTTGCTCGGTATTGACTAAGGCAACTGTAGTTCCGGTAGCTTGCAGTTGATTACCGCTAATGGTGGCTAGATCTATGGAGTAGCTGGCTTTGTCCGAAAAAAGGAGTTCTTGGTAATTGTTAATTGTGATCGCTATACCATCAACATGGGTAAAAAAGTCGCCTCGCTTGATGCCTTTTTGTTCGGCGTCGGTATTGGGCAGCACATAACGTACATAGCCAAAAACACCATCATCAGAGCTGGAAAAGCGAACCAAGCCAAATTTCATCCCATTGGTCTTGACCACCGAATTTAATTCCTTTTCAAATGAGACATAATCATCGGTGATGACACTAAACCTGTCCTCTGCATGCAATAATCTGGCAAATAAGTCTTTAGGGCCTTCAAAAGACTGCAAATAGGCGGTGTATTCCTTGTCGTTGCTGAATTTATCATCTGCCAAATCTGGAACATCCGCTTGCCAGTAATAGAGATAATTCATCGATTTATACACAAAGTCTTCAATCTCAAGATTTTCTTCAGATTCAACGATAACCAAATCATCTGCGTCGTCTTTACAGCCAATCAATAATAAAAATAAAATAAAGAAATAGGATTTTTTCATAGGTTTGAACATCTGGATTTTAGCTAAAGTATTAAAAATCTTTCACTCTTTTGTAACAAGCTAAATCAGCAGTCGTTAATAAATCAAAAGCCAGTAAATCTTCTGCAATAACCATGAATGAACGTAAACTCTTAGCTCGAATGTTAGCTGTTCAGGACAGTATGTTTCGATTGGCCAAGAGGCTACTGATATCTACAGAAGAGGCAGAAGATGCGGTGCAAGAAGTGATGACCAAATTGTGGGAAAAAATGAACAGAACAGCAACATTAACGAACGTCGAGGGCTATGCGATGACCATGACCAAGAACTATTGCTTGGATCGATTAAAATCGAAGCAAGCAACGCAGTTGCGGTTGGTTCATGTGCATCAAGATAAGACTTCGGATTCGCTCGATCAACAGATTAATCATCGGGATAGTGTTGCGCATGTATTCAAAATCATGCAATCACTTCCCGAGCAACAGCAGCTTGTGGTTCAATTGCGTGATGTTGAGCAATACGATTTTGAGACCATTGCACAAATTACCGAAATGTCTGCGGGTGCTGTTCGTGTAGCGCTTTCTCGCGCACGAAAAGAAATTAGAAAACAACTCATTGAAGTACATAATCATGGAATTGAAACAGGTTCATAAATTAATCGACGCTTACTTTGAGGGAACTACCTCATTGGAAGAGGAAAAAGCATTGAAGGCATATTTTTCAGCAAAAGAGATTGATCCATCGCTTGATGCGTATGCGCCCTATTTTGCAACGATAAAACTAGAACAAAAAGGCACATCAAGCGTTCCCTTTTCGCCCACCACAAAAAAAACCAAAACCCGGACTCGAGTGGCTATCATTGCAGCGTCTTTTCTTTTGGGCTTTTTTGTGCTCAAACACGTACAGCAGCCAACTCCGCCAACAGCAGAGGAATTGGTCTTTGAAGAGTTTAAAGCAAACATGTATATGGTATCCCAACATTTAAATAGAGGAATGGAAGGGATGGCATATATGGAAACCCTAAATACTACAACAAACAAATACATTAAAAACGACTAAAATGAAAAAGAAAATAATTTTGCTATTCCTTACCATGATGACCCCTTTTGTTTGGGGGCAAGATGTGTTTGAAAAATACGAGTACAACGACAATGTCACTTATTTTTCAATTAGCCCTAAAATGTTTCAAATGCTTGCCAAGCTAAGCATAGAAACCAATGACCCTCAAGCCGATCAACTTCTTTCGATGGTGAAAAAAATAAAGACCTTTAAGGTCATTACCACCGAAAATGAAGGGGTTGGCGAAGACATTAATTCGTGGGCAACCAAATACATAAAAGCCCATAAACTACAAGAATTGATGCGTGTCCGTGACAAAGAGGCTTATGTAGATTTTTATGTTAAATCCACCAACGATGATTTGGTTAAAGAACTGCTGATGCTGGTCACCGACATAAATAAAGAGCAAGTCCACCTGGGCAACAGATCTCCAGAAACTGTCTTGCTCTACCTAAACGGCGATATAGATTTGGAACAAATTTCCAAGCTCGTCAATCAGATGAATCTTCCAGGAGGTTCACAATTAGGTAAAATAAACAAACATTAGTATGAAAAAGCTGTTGACCTTATCGCTGATTTTCTTGATGTGGGCATGTTCATCATCGCCTTCCATTCAACAGTATTATGTCGAAAAATCACAAGACCCTTCATTCCTAGTTATGGATATTCCCACATCAATTTTGGGCATTGATCAAGCCACATTAAATGATGAAGAAAGAGAAGCCTTGGCGTCTTTTCAAAAATTTAATATTCTCTTATTTCGAAAAACTGATGAGAATCAAAATCAGTTTGACAACGAATTGGACACCGTACGCGGCATACTCGACAACAAAACATTTGACCCATTACTAGTGTTAAGCGATCCCGAGTATTCTGGTAAATTGGTTCTTCAGGGCAGCCTTGATCGACCAGATGAAATTATCTTTTTTGGGTCATCTATTCAAGGATTTATCGTGGCTCGGCTTATTGGACGCAAAATGCAGGTTGATAAAGCGATGTTACTCGCAGGCGTGCTTCAACGTGAAGGTGCCATGGAAAGGGCAGCGAAACACTTGGGACAAATGTTCTAAATTCCAGTGTAATTGTCAGGTCTAAGCGCCAATAACTCGGCTTTGACGGTTGAATCAATGGCTAATGATTCGATAAAATTGCGAATAGCTGCTTCATCAATATGTGTATTTGTTCGTGTCAATGCCTTTAGTGCTTCATAAGGTTTTGGATAGCCCTCACGGCGTAAGATTGTTTGAATAGCCTCGGCAAGTACTGCCCAATTATTGTCTAAATCTTGTTGTATTTTTTCTTTATTGACAACCAATTTTCCAATTCCTTTTATAAGCGATTCAAAGCTTATGATTATATGTGCCATTGGCATGCCCGCATTGCGCAATACAGTACTGTCTGTAAGGTCGCGCTGTAAGCGAGAAATAGGAAGTTTTTCAGACAAATGTGTCAACAATGCATTGGCAATTCCTAGATTTCCTTCTGCATTTTCAAAGTCAATAGGGTTTACTTTGTGTGGCATGGCAGACGAGCCCACTTCTCCCGCTTTAATCTGTTGCTTGAAGTAGTCCATAGAAATATATGTCCAAATATCTCGAGCAAAATCTATTAAGACGGTGTTGATGCGTTTTTGGGCATCACAAAGCGCAGCGTAGTGATCATAGTGTTCTATCTGCGTTGTTGGGAATGAATGATGAAGTCCGAGTGTCTTTTCGACAAAAGAAGTACCAAATGCTAGCCAGTTTATTTCTGGATAAGCTACATGATGTGCATTAAAGTTCCCAGTTGCACCACCAAATTTAGCAGCCATAGGTATCTGTTCCAAGAGTTTGCGTTGCGCATCGATTCTGGTTATGAAAACGTCTAATTCTTTGTCCAGTCTTGTGGGCGAAGCAGGTTGCCCATGTGTCCGTGCCAACATCGGGATTTGTGCACTTTGTGTTTTCAATGCATCAATCTTGTCAACCACAAGTTGAAGTGTTGGTTCGTACAGGGCTTCGTGCGCTTCCTTAATGAGTAGTGGAATGGCCGTATTGTTAATGTCTTGAGAGGTCAATCCAAAATGAATAAACTCTTTATACGCACCTAAATTTAATTCATCAAAAGTTTGTTTGAGAAAGTACTCGACCGCTTTTACGTCGTGGTTGGTTGTCTTTTCAATATCTTTAATCTGCTGCGCCTGATCCAAATGAAAGTGTTGATAAACACTACGTAAATCCTCAAAAGCAGAAGTTGGAAAATCGGCTAGTTGCGGTAAGGGCAACTCGCATAATGCAATAAAATATTCCACTTCAATGCGGACGCGATATTGAATTAATCCAAACTCAGAAAAATAGGGGCTTAGCGGCTTGGTTTTTGGGCGGTAACGCCCATCAACTGGAGAAATAGCACTTAATTTGTTTAGAAGCATATTTGCAAAAGGCAAAGGTATAGATTTTCTCTGTATTCGAGGCGGGCACAAACCAAGTAAATTTGGAACACCTATTTAGGTGAAAACTACCGCCTAAGTACTTTGTATTCTTCGTAGCAGCCGCTGATGGCTTCAAGGATTTGGAGGTCATTGGCTTCTCGAATAAAGCTGTCCGAGAAGTTGCAATTCCGAAGGATTTCATCAAGGTCAATGCGTGCTATTTGAAGAAGTTCCTCTAAGGTTTTTCGGTCGTACTTTACAGCTAATAAATCCCGCAATTCGTTATTGGCACGCACCCTTTTTAGTTTTCGCAGCTGGTTGGGTTTACTGCCAAAAATATTATACAAAAAATCCGCAGGATTAGACACCGCTTGTAAGATACGGATTTCGCCTATTGGGGTTCTGTTTCCACCTTCATAACCTCCACTAGACAATCCAGGAATGCTGTATCGTCTCGACCTGTTAATCGGTATATTTCGGGCATCGATATCCAAATAACCTGTAAGTTGATAGGGGCGAACCACGACTTCTTCTAGTGCCAAGGCCAACTCTGTTAGCTGAAAACGCGTATTTGGGTAACGAATAAGGTCGTTGGAAACACGGATTTTTATGGATTTGTACCCCAAATAAGAGAGGTAAAGCGTATCATTTACTTCTGCATCGATGACAAATTTCCCTTCTTTGTCGGTAATGGCCATCGTAACCTTGTTTAGGTTGATCACATGTACTGTGGATATGGGTTTTTGATCTGCTGCATTTTCAACAATACCAATAACTTCCTGACCATTGGCTATGGTCAAGCAAAACACAAAGAAGAGAACAGTAGTAAAGCGTTTCATCATATGGTACTACAAACTAAGTGCATTACAAATTGGTCTGCAATCTTTTACCAAAAAATTAACATTATGTTAGAGATTTTAGGTAGTTTTCTAGTTTGGCAATTGCCAAACTTCGGTGGCTAAGGCGCAGCTTGATTTCTCTGGGTAGTGCTGCAAATGTTTTGTCGTACCCTTGCGGGATAAATAAGGGGTCGTAACCAAAGCCGCCAGTTCCGCTGGATTGGGTTGCAATCGTTCCTCGTACAATACCTTCAAAAATCTGCTCGTTCGTTCCGTCTGTGTAGGCGATCACGGTTCTAAATTGCGCCAAACGATTTGTCTCGCCTGCGAGTGTGCTAAGTAGTTTTGCATTGTTCTTCTCATGGCTTCGATTAGCGCCTGCATAACGTGCCGAATACACACCAGGTGCTCCGTGCAACACATCTACTTCTAAACCGCTGTCGTCGGCAAAAACAGGCTTTTTGAATGCAGCATAAATACACCTTGCCTTAAGCAAGGCATTGCCTTCTAATGTATGCTCTGTTTCATCTATCTCTTGTGTGTAGCCCAACTCGGATAGGCTTTGAACGCTAAAGTTGTTCAAAACTGCTTGCACTTCTTTGACCTTATTCTCGTTATGGGTGGCAAAAACAAGCTGTATCATTCGTGGTGATAGGGTTCGTTGTTGTTTATCGTAAATGCTCGGTAAAGTTGTTCAGCAATAATGATGCGTACCATCTGATGCGAAAACGTCATGGAAGAAAGGGAAATTTTATGTTGAGCACGTTGGTAGATGGCTTCTGAAAAACCGTATGCGCCACCAACAACAAAAACTAGATTCTTGGTACTAGCGTTCATCTTGTTTTGTAAAAATGCGGCAAAGGTTTTGGAAGTATAACTTTTGCCCCTTTCGTCAAAAAGCACAACCACATCTTTGGGCTGAATGTGCTTCAACAGGATTTTTCCTTCTTCTTTCTGTTGTTCTTCTTTCCGCAAATTTTTGGTGTTTTTTAGCTCTGGAATTTCAATCCAATCAATGCGAATGTAATGCGAAATGCGCTTTAGGTATTCGGGCAACCATTGTGCAATGGCTGCATGATTGGTTTTGCCTACACATAAAATTTGAATTTTCACGTCGTAAAGGTATAAATTCTATGTGATGCTTTTCGTGATTATGGTTAACTTAGCATAATGCAAAAACAATTGCGTCCTTTTTCTGAACATCCGTTAATCGCATGGATGCACCGCATTCGATTGGGTCGCAATCGCTCAATTTCTTTGTATCAAGTCTTAGAGTTGTACAGTATTGGCGTCGTCAAAGGGGCGCTGACCACGCGCGCAAGTAGCATCGCCTTTAGTTTTTTTATGGCATTATTTCCTTTCTTGCTTTTTGTACTGAACCTAATTCCGTTTATACCATTACCAAATATAGAAGCCACTTTTTCGGATCTACTGATTTCTACGGTGCCAACTGACATCCAAAAGCTGATCACAGACATTCTTGGCGACATCCAAAACAAACAGCGCACAGGTTTACTTTCTACTACTTTTTTGCTTTCGATTTTTTTGATGGGCAATGGTGTCAATGCCGTTTTTGGTGGTTTTGAAGATTCTATTCATGTCAGTTTTAGCAGGCATTTCTTACGTCAATATTTTTACGCTGTTGGTGTGGGTATTCTGTTGGCATTATTGCTATTGGTTTCTGTTGCTGGATATTTATTTTTTGAGTTAATGGTTGAAAATTCAATGTTATTCGACATCCGTATAAGTCCATGGTTTAGAAGCTTCTTTTTCGTTTTTATGGCTTACTTTATTAGTGCCATGTTGTTTTATTTTGGTAGTTCAAAGGGCAGTGGAAGAAGTTTTTTCTCTACAGGAGCCTTGATGACCACATTGTTGTTTATGCTAACTTCTTATGGCTTCTCTATTTACCTGAACTATTTTGCTTCCTACAATCAATTATACGGTTCTATTGGTGCCATCTTGATACTAATGCTGTATATCTGGCTAAATGCAAATGTCCTTTTGCTTGGATTTGAGCTCAATGCGGCTATTCGGAAACTAAAACAAAATTCCTGATGCCTTTTTTTCTCGAAGTGGTTCTTCCACTGCCTCTGAAAAATAGCTACACCTATCAAATTACCCAAGCCGAGTCTGCGGTTATCGTTCCTGGCATGCGCATTGTTGTGCCGTTTGGCAAAAGAAAAATATACACCGCTATTGCACTAAAGGTGCACCAAAAAGCACCAGAAACATACACGCCTAAACAGATAGAAGGCATCATCGATGAAACGCCAGTCATTCACGAAAAGCAACTGTCATTTTTATCGTGGATCGCTACATATTATCAGGCACCACTTGGGCTAGTGATACGCACAGCACTTCCGTCTGCCATGCTTTTGGAAAGTGAAACGGAAATAGTAACCCATCATTGGGATAAGGTAACGCCATCGATCTCTAAAAACGCACAACAACTCCTAAAAAGCCTTGAGCAAAACACATCCTATTCGTTGTCGCACATCCAAAAAAGTATGTCGATCAAGAACCCATATCCTGTGCTTTCCGAATTGACCAACGCAGGTTATATTTCGCTAAAAGAGGAGGTGTATGCACGCTATCAGCCAAAGCAAAAAGCAGAACTCTGCCTACACCCTAAATATGCAGACGACAGTGCGCTAAAAAAACTGTTGGAGTCAGTGGCATCAAAACCCAAACAGTACAAGGCGCTGCTTGTTTTTTTACAACAAAAAACACCCGTTTGGTCGGCTTCATTTGCAGCCTTAGAAACAGTAAGCCCTTCTTCAGTTAAAACACTTATTAAAAACAAGGTGTTGGTAAAGCATATACGGTCGGTAGATCGTCTTCCTGTCAAAACAGATAACGACAGCCCACTTGTTCCCTTATCGATGGCGCAAAAAGAAAGCATGTTGTCTGTCGAGGAACATTGGAATGAGAAAGATGTGGTGCTGCTACATGGTGTAACGGGTTCTGGGAAGACAGAGATTTACATGCAGCTGATTGCACAACAAATTGCCCTTGGAAAGCAGGTGTTGTTTTTGGTTCCAGAAATTGGACTTACGACACAACTGATGCAACGGCTACATACATTTTTTGGCAGACATCTAGCGGTTTATCACTCTAAATACAGTCCGCAAGAACGAACGGAAACATGGCAAAAGGTAAACGAAAAAAAGACAGAGGCTCAACTGGTGCTGGGTGCTCGTTCGGCTGTGTTTTTGCCTTTTCAGGACTTGGGGTTGGTCATTGTGGATGAAGCACATGAAACATCCTACAAACAATATGATGCAAGTCCACGATACCATGCTCGAGATGCCGCCATGGTGTTGGCTCGAATGCATCATGCGAAGGTTCTTTTGGGTACAGCGACACCCAGCATGGAAACATATCAACACACCCAAACGCAAAAATATGGCTTGGTTCGCCTAACAGAACGTTTTAAGGATGCTGCTATGCCAGAAATTTCATTTGTGGACTTGGCAGAAGCCCACCGCAAAAAGCAAATGCAGGGTCACCTTGCGCAAGTGCTTGTACACGAGATTTCGGAAACGCTTGCTGCCAAGCGACAGGTGTTGTTGTTTCAAAACAGGCGCGGGTATGCTTCTTTTATTGAGTGTAGTCAGTGTGCTCATGTGCCGCAATGCCCTAGTTGCGATGTCAGCTTGACTTATCATCAAGTGCAACGCGAGCTGATGTGCCATTATTGCGGATTTTCCGAGCAATACACGGCAGCTTGTGCCGCCTGCGGCACGGTAGCACCGCTTACACAAGGACTAGGAACACAGCAGTTGGAAGAAGAAATACAACTTCTTTTTCCAGCCGCTCGTGTCGCCCGTATGGATTTGGACACGACACGAAATAAAAACGCTCAGGAAAAACTCATCAATGCTTTTTCTGCGGGTTCAATTGATATTTTAATTGGCACACAAATGATTACCAAAGGCTTAGACTTTAAGCATGTGTCTTTGGTTGGCGTTCTATCGGCGGATAATTTTTTGCACTTTCCAGATTTTAGGGCTCACGAGCGCGCCTTTCAGGTGCTGACTCAAGTGGCAGGTCGGGCGGGTAGGATAGGGACACCCAGCAAGGTGCTCATCCAAACATACCAACCCAAACACCCCGTTTTGCGGTTTGTTCAACAGTATGACTACACATCGTTCTTTTTGCAGCAAATACACCAGCGCGAACAGTTTGGTTATCCACCTTTTTCCCGAATTATTCGCGTGGAGTTGCGCTGCAAGAACATGACAACCTTGCTAAGTGCTGGTGCATGGCTAAAAAAAGGTTTACAAGAACGTTTTGCGCAAGTGCTTGGACCAGTAGCTCCTGTTGTGGGGCGTATCCGCAACTACTACATCCTGCACACGCTAATCAAGCTGCCGCTTGATGT
>JAURDG010000180.1 GCA_030828025.1 Flavobacteriaceae bacterium
AGCAATCGTTGGGTTGATGGATTGACCGAAGTCGATCATGCGTTACACGCTGCTGGCAAAAACGTGGTGGTCATCGGAGGCGGAGACACAGGTTCTGATTGTATAGGCACCTCAAATCGTCAAGGGGCAAAAAGCGTAACCAATTTTGAGATTATGCCAAAGCCTTCGGCTACACGTACCGAAGATCATCCATGGCCCTTTTGGCCCTTTCAGCTCAAAACAACTTCGTCGCACGAAGAAGGGAGTCACCGCGAGTGGAGCATCTTGACTAAGGAGTTTATCGCCGACGATAACGGACATCTAAAAGCATTAAAAACCGTTAATGTTCGTTGGGAAACTCCTGAAACGGGTGGCAGACCAACTCTTGTTGAAGAACCAAATTCAGAAAAAGAATGGCCATGTGAGTTGGCGTTGTTGGCACTTGGTTTTACGGGGCCAGAACCCACTTTAGCCGAACAACTTGGACTGGAGCAAGATGAACGATCCAACATTAAAGGGAACGATAAATACCAAACCAACATACCACATATTTTTACGGCTGGCGATATGCGCAGAGGGCAATCGTTGATTGTTTGGGCGATTTCTGAAGGACGTGAAGCAGCGCATCATATCGATACATACTTGATGGGCTCTTCTACACTGCCTACCAAAGAAGGTGGTGATTTGCCTACGAATTAAATTATTGGAAGAAATTCCACACCAACCCAAAACGAATCAGCATATCGCGATACGGGTATCCGGGTGCTGCGTAATAATTGGGTGCTTTTCTATTGGCATTCACATGCTCAACAACCAAAAACAAGCGTGTTTGCCTGATTTTGGCATTAAAAAAAGCATTGACTACAGGAAATCCATCCATTTCCTGATGGTCTTGCACGACAAACTCTGAAAGCAAAGGATGGTACGCACGTAGCTTAAATCCAGAAAAATAATGAGCACTTACACCAAGGTGTAAAAACATAGCTTTTTCAAACCAATGGTCTTGATAATACAAGGCCGTTCGGCCAATAAATTCTGGTAGCGGTAGTGCATTGGTGTTCCCGCTTACTTTTTGCGCCCTTAATTGAGTATCCCAATGAAAAACACCCCATGATAATCCTCCTCGCCAATCGAGTTGCAACATATTAATATCTTCCGAAGACTGCATCGGGCTAACCGTTAATGAAGCAGCATCTGCTTGTAGGTAATATGCGTGATTTTTGATATTGGTCGCCCGAACAGCAAGTGTGCCATAGGAGGCGTGTTTTAGTTGCGCATAAATCGTAGAGCGTTGCTCCAGTTTTGGTGCATTATTCCAGTTATAATCACTGTAACTACTGGCAAATTGCTCAAACACAAAGCCAGGATGCTGCTGTTGCATATCTACCCCGGCAATCAAGGTTGTTTTGGCCATTATTGGGATGCTTAATTCGCTCTTTAAAAAACTACCTACACGAGTGTCGCCCAACGCTATTTCGGCTTGTGCACGAAACTGTACAGAACCAAATTGTTTGCGCCAGTCACCACCAAGGCTGTACGCATCTTCATCTTTAAGCGGAATAGCCGTATTTGATCGTTGGGCAAAGTCATATTTATGATGCCGTGCATAGGCATTTAGCCAGCCAAGTTTTGGATTGATGATAGTAGTATATACATCAAACTGACGGAGGCGATAATGCAACCGATCATAAGGTTTGGTTACACCATCTAACAAAGCACCATAACCTGAATACGCCGATGTTTGACTAAAACGATGGTCTTGATGATTGGTTTGGGCACGATAGCCTATGCGCAAACGTGGCTGCGCAATGGAATCTTTAGATTGAAGAACCAAATAATCCTGTTCGAGTAGATAAAATTTGCCTGTGAAATTGTTACTTGCATTTTCAAAAAGCACATCAATTCGATCGCGGTCAAAAAACTCGTCATTTCCTGATGCAAAATCTTCAATAGACGCATCTGTTAGTCCGCCGTTTTCTTGCTGTTCAATTCGCTGATTCGCCATTTTGAGGCGCAACCGATAGCGCCCATTTGGGTTTTCATAGCGAGTAGAAAAACGCAACTGACTTCGTCCCGAAATCTGATGTTGGTACTTTCCCAACGAACGATGTCCACGATAACCAATGGCATAATTTAGTCGAGGATGGATGTTTGAGGTAATCAGTACGTCTGTGGATTGTCCTTGCGATTGGGTCGATTTAAAATACATTTCCGAAAGTGGTGTAGGCACATGATAATATTGAATGTCGTCGGGCAAAAACCGTTGACTTTCTTTGGTGCGAAATCCGGCGCTTGGTGCTGTGGTATTTTGCCATGATTCTAATGATAGTGGATTAAGCGCCTGCCCCGAATTGCTTAGTGATACGTGGGCAAAATGATCCTGCCGTTGACTGTTAAACTTATAGTATTTATCTATCGTTAACGTGGTGTCAACGTGAATGGTATCTCGGGATTGGCTAATAATGAGGTAGTCTGTAATGCTGATTTCTTCGGTTTCTTTTTTGGGTGCTTTTTCTTTGGATAAAACCGGCAAGGAGTCTTGGGTCGTGCTTGGCTTTATCGCTTGGTCAGCAATAGGCAGGCGCAAGGGTTTATTGGAGTGCGCAATAGCAACAGATGACACTAAAAGCAGTAGAAAAAATCGTGACACAAAAAACTTTTTGGTAAAGGTATTGATTTCGGTAAAACCGCATGGGCTTTGAAAGAAAGCATTTTTTTGTTAATTTAGTGCAATCCCAATCTTGAATTAGTGATCGCCTACGCTTTTCATTTTTACTTTTTTGGGGTTAGGACACTAAATGTTCTTGCAAATGTATTTTGTGCTCAAGTTGCCTTGTAAGTCATCTAAAGCATTGAACGCAAGCATATTACGTATATAAAAACGTGAAAATATATATGAGAAATAAACACAATATGTGGATATATACTAGTTGTACACAATTTAGAACAACATTACGTCTAACAATTAAACAACGGTGCCAATGAATAAAATTAAAGAAAAATGAAAAATTTAACAATCAGAACAAAAGTAGCTTTGACAGTTCTTTGCTGCTTAGGACTTACACTATTTATTAATAGCTGTAAAGATGATGACACACAACCTAACTGTGGCTGTGAATCTGAAACATTAGATACTGTGCCTAGTGAAAATTTCCCTGAAGTTCCAATTGAGGAGCAA